>NZ_KL370838.1:0-10800 GCF_000701925.1 Ruminobacter sp. RM87
ATTCGTTCTGAATTATCAGACAGCAATTTGCCAATAATAGAACGCTTTGGGATCACATACTGTTTATCCTTTTTGTACTCACGTTCATATTCATACAAAACATAAGAAGAATTACCTTTTTTCTTGAAGAGAATCTTCCCTTTTTCCTTTGGAATTGGCACGGAAAAATCGTAATACATTAGTTATATCCTTTAGTGTAACCGTTACACTAAAGGATACCATAATTTTTATTGAATAACAAGACCTGAACATATTGAATCTGCAATGTTTGGAGATATATTTGGGAGGTACGTTTATGGGGTAGTGGAACTTTTATGAAAAGTTAAGAATCCTCATTCACTGAATGCTCTGAAAGGTCTGCAGAACCCTTGCGGCAGGCCTTTAAAATCATCTAATACGCCAAAAAACACGTTCATAAATGAATAAATAACATACAAAAAAACAGTAAATATCCTGTAACACTTGTGAAAAAATCGTCAAAAGCCTTTGAATTTAGTGATCGGTAACAGATTTTTGCCTTTTGCGAGTTGCTCATAAGCTGTTTGTTATTGATAATTGAAAACGTTTAGCAACGCCGATATCTCGGATATTACGGGGCTAAAGAGGAAAGTCTAAAACAATAACGTGTTAATTAAGAGGGCAGAGATGAATAAGACCCAGCTAGTTGAGAAGATTGCTGAGAAAGCCGGTATCACCAAGAAGAAGGCTGATGAAGCTCTTAAGGCATTCGAATCTGTAGTAACTGAAACTCTTGGCAGCGATGACAACATTACCCTTGTTGGATTCGGTACTTTTGAGGCTACCGAACGCAAGAGTCGTGAAGGTCGTAATCCAAAGACTGGTGAAGTAGTGAAGATTGAAGCTCGCAAGGTGCCTCGCTTCCGTCCAGGTAAGGCTTTAAAGGATGCTTTAAAGTAAGATAGGGCATCAGCTGATTCTAAGTCTGTAAAAGCACACATTTAATGTGTGCTTTTCATTTATGGAGACCTGTATCAGGCTCCCGGACGCCAGAATCAGTCGGAAGAGTGAAGCTGCTCATTCCTAAGGTGAAGATCCATCATTTTTTGAGCAGTTGCCTTCATTCCGCGTGACTTATAATAAAAATGAAATAATAATAGTGAGATTATTACGGTAATTTCATTTATAATAATTACAATTTTTTAACTTTTGTGTTTTGAATTTATTTACCTAGTGTATATTTCGGAGTAAAAGATACATGTTTACTGATAAACTCCGCGAAGGTTCAACCGGACCGGCAGCCAAGATTCTGTTCGGCATAATTATCGTTTCCTTCGCTGTTGCCGGTGTAGGTTCCTACCTGATTCCGGATCGTAACGATGAACCCGTAAAGGTTAACGGGGTGAAGATCCCTGAATATGAACTTGAAAATCAGGTTCGTATCGAAAAGTCCAAGCTTGAAAGACAGTTCGGCAAGAAGTTCTTTGAACAGCAGATGGCTATTGATGACAACTTCAACAACAAGTTCAAGGCCAGCATTCTTGAAAGAATGATCAATGATGAAACTCTCTCTCAGCTTATTGAAAAGGACGGAGTTGACATTCCTGCAGTTCTCGTAAAGTCCAGAATCAGAAGCATGCCTGAATTCCAGGTTAACGGTGAATTCAATCAGGATCAGTATCAGAAGGTTCTGTCCATGGCAGGCTTCCAGAGTCCTGATGCATTCGGTGAAGCTTTAAGAAACGATATTGCCAAGGAAACCTTCCTAAAGCCTGTTATTGAAGGTGAGTTTGCTCTTCCGGGTGAAGTTGGTCATCTTACCGATCTTCTGACTGAAAACCGTACCTATACCATGGTGAACATCAACAAGAGCAAGTTTATCGGCAACGTTGAGGTTACCGAAGAGCAGATTAAAGACTACTATGAAGCTCACAAGGATAACTACCTCAATGCAGACAAGGTTAAGTTCACCTACATCTATCTGACCACTGATGATGTTGAAGCTGATGTTCACTATACCGATGAAGATCTTACCAATTTCTTCAATCTGCATACCGAACTCTATACCGTACCTGAAAAGCGCGAGATTTCGCACATCCTCTTTACCGGTGACGACGCCATGGAAAAGGCGAAGGAAGTAAAGGCCAAGCTTGATGCCGGCGAAGACTTCGCAGCCCTGGCTCAGCAGTATTCTCAGGACCCTTCATCAGCAAAGAACGGCGGTAAGCTTCCTGCATTCGCTTCAGGCCATCAGGACAAGAGCATTGACAGCGCTGCCTTCGCTCTCGAAAAGGTCGGTGATGTTTCAGAACCTGTAGAATCAGATTTCGGTGTTCACATCATCAAACTCAACAAGATTGTTCCTAAGACCTCAAAGACCTTTGAAGAGTCAAAGTCTGACGTAATCAGCAGATTCGTAAAGCAGCAGAGCCAGGAAGTATTCCTCGACAAGCGCCAGATTGTTGCCGACGTTTCTTTTGAAAATCCAGACTCTCTTGATTTTGCCGCCAAGGAAGCCAACAGCTCCGACAAGGATCATCCTTCTGACACCGTTAAGGTTCAGACTTATGATTTCCTTGCTTCTGATGCAAAGGATCTCAAGTTCCCGTTCAGTGAAAAGGCTGTTCTTGACAAGGTATTCGATCAGGAACTCCGTGAATCAGGCATGAACTCAGATCTTATCGAACTCGGTCCTAACGCATTTGTTGTCGTTCATATCGAAGACTATGTTCCAAAGACTCCGAAGAAGCTTGATGAAGTTAAGAAGTCTATTATTGCAGACATCAGTGCCGATGCTTCCAGGGCCGGTGTAAACACCTATGTTGACGGCCTGATTGCAACTCTTGCAAAGGGTGAATCAATTGATGGCGAAGCCGCTTCAGGTAAGATTACCATTGATAAGCCTAAGACCATTTCCCGTCTTGACAACAAGGTTGACGAAAGCGTTTCAAGAAACGTGTTCGAGCTCGCCCGTGCCGACAAGGGTAATATTAACTACGGAAAGTATGAGGACAAGGACGGCAACGCATACATCCTGATCCTCAATGACGTGGAAATCCGCAGTGAACCTGATGCTTCACGTGATGATTTCCTTACTCAGCAGATTTCCAATATGAAGTCAAAGGCTGACAACGTTGTTCTGATTAATTCAGCACGTGACAAGTCCAAGATTGAATACAATCTCAGCAAGAAGTATTTAAACGGTTCTTCAGACTCATCTGAAGACTGATAAATACCGGATGAATTCATCCGACTGAGTCTTAAAGCAGGTCACCGTTTCGTTTTTATGGCGAAACGGTGATTTTTTTATGGATATAAGTAATTAAATTTGAAGAATAATCCGTAAATCAAGGTATAATACACAGGTTATCAGTAATGTACCGGTATTTCCCGTTCGATGAAACACCTGAATTCCTTCGGTGCGTATTCATTCTGACTGGAATCTGAAAGTCGGGGGCCGGTTTTTCTGAATAAAGGTTTTATGCTTTGCGTGTTTCCTGCAGGAAACACCTGTTCGGGCACCATTTATAAGATTGATAAGGATTTATTTTAATGGAATTCAAGACTACTGAAGATAAGGTTTGTTACGGTATCGGTACTCAGGTTGGTGATCAGTTAAGACACAGCATGTTCCCTGCATTCAATGTTGACGCCGTTATTGAAGGCATCAGAGATTCACTTGCAGGCAAGCTCCAGATTAATGCTCAGGAAATCAATGACGCATTCAGAGTATTAAATGAAAAGCTCGCCAATGAACAGGCCGCTCTTGCTGAAGTTGCCAAGAAGAAGGGCGCTGAATATCTTGCTGAAAACGCAAAGAAGGAATCAGTTGTAGTAACTCCTTCAGGTCTTCAGTACGAAGTTCTTAATGAAGGTACCGGTGCTACCCCTAATGAAAACAACGTTGTTAAGGTTCATTACCACGGTACTCTCATTGACGGTACTGTATTCGATTCATCAGTATTAAGAGGTGAACCTGCCCAGTTCGGCGTAAATCAGGTTATCAAGGGCTGGGTTGAAGGTCTTCAGCTGATGAAGGTTGGTTCAAAGTACCGTTTAACCATTCCATATGAACTTGCCTACGGTGAAAACGGCGCAGGTTCAATTCCTCCATGCAGCGTGCTCGTATTCGAAGTTGAACTCCTCGATATCGTTAAGTAATTAAGACTTTTTCGGAGATTGAATCATGAGTAAGTTACGTATTGCAGTTGCGGGTGTTAACGGCAGAATGGGCCGCTGCCTTGTACAGGCTGTAACGGCTGCCGGTGAAAAGTGCGAGCTGGTTGCCGCCACCGAACATCCGGAGTCTTCAGTTATCGGTGCCGATGCAGGCGAAATCGCAGGTGTGGGCAGGCTCGGTGTGGCTGTAGTTCCATCACTCAGGGATGCGGCTGCCTTTGATGTACTGATCGACTTTACCCGTCCTCAGTCATCTCTTGATAATCTGGCGGAATGCGTATCACGCAAGTCAAAGGTTGTACTCGGTACCACCGGATTTACTGATGAACAGAAAGGACAGATTGCTGAATTTGCCAAGCAGACAGCAGTTGTATTTGCATCCAACTTCAGCGTTGGTGTAAATCTGGTATTCAAGCTTCTGGAAATGGCCACCAGGGTAATGGGTGATTATTCCGACATCGAAGTTGTTGAAGCTCACCACAGACATAAGGTTGACGCTCCATCAGGAACAGCCTTAAGCATGGGAGAAGCCGTAGCCAGGGCCTTAGGCAAGAACCTCAATGACATTGCTGTAAAGGAACGTAACGGCATCATCGGTGAAAGAAAGCCGGGAACCATCGGTTTTTCAACCATTCGCGCAGGCGACATTGTAGGTGAACACACCGTAATGTTCGCGGACATCGGTGAACGCGTGGAAATTTCCCACAAGGCTTCAAGCCGCATGACTTTCGCCAACGGTGCCGTAAGAGCTGCTCAGTGGTTAAGTGATCGTACTACCGGTCTTTTCAACATGCAGGACGTGCTTAATCTCAAGTAAGCTTCATTCTGCGGATTGAAATTCCTAAAAGTGAAACAGGAAGAGGAACATCATGGTATGTTCCTCTTTCTTTTTATGAATGATTATCTGAATTTATTGCGATAATGTGATGAAAGAATTTCTGTGACAGTGATTGATTTCAGTTTTATGATCAGGGGGTTAATTTCATCCGGTGTGCCGAAAGGTCTGTTTATGTACCTTGCCTGTAGATTTATTCTGTTTATTATCTTTTAATATTCCGGATTATCAGACGGTATTGCTGATAACGGCAGGGCACCTGAGGATGCCTTCTTGTTTTTATGAGAAACTTAAGAGTTCTCTTTCACTTTTTTGGTTTTCAGGTTGTTTTTGGCTTTTACAAGCTGTTCTATAGCTTCTCCTGCTGATACCTTGCTTCTGCTCATTTTGGTGTATACGCTGCACGGATTAAGCCTGTAGCAGCATGCCGCCTCGTCGATTGAACTGAATTCACGTCCGTTGATGATCACCTTTTTGGTACGTGCAGGCACAAATTCGAGGCACCTGTTAAGGGCTTCATCCGGGTTCTGACACCTTTTAAGAGCATCGTTCCATCTTGATCTGGTGATGCCATAGTGCTCACACATGGATGCGATTGAGGGAAATTCTATCCCGCGTACTGTAACCCTGGTTTTCTTTCCTGTCATTAAATACTTCCTGTAATGTGCATGTAATAATTTACAGTCTGCTTGAATTTCAACGTCATGATATCAAATTTATTCTTAATAGTAAAATAATAATATTTATATTTAAATGATTTATATCAATATAATATATATATTACAAACAAGCGCCAACGAATAATTTAACATCATGAACGGGGTTAAAATGCCGACGGCGCGGGCATTGTCTGACTGAAATAAGTTAAGTGTTCTGATGATGAAAAATGTGAATATTCAAAAGCACAGAAATACCGATTGTGCAAAAAATGACGGAAAATATGAAAAAAAAGAAATTATTTAACCTTGGGAACATCCTTCCAGGAGGTAGTGTATGCCGGTGATTTTCTTTCCTGTCTGGATATGCCGCTCCGGGCATACATGCCCTGAGCCGCCAGAAAGACCGTATTCTGTTTTCTGGCGTTAAGCCGGTCAACAGCCATCTGGAGTTTTGCGCGTTTCTCTCTCAGCTCCTCGGATTCCGGCTCGGCATCAAAAAGATCCATCTGACTCTCGCGTGATGCAGACAGCTCCTCAAGAATGACTCCTGCCTTGTAGTAGAGGTATCCCGGTGCAAAAATACCGTTAAGCACGCGAAGTCCCGCACTGAGCAGTTCTGTCGTGTCACAGGTTCTGATATTCAGTCTGGCATAGGCCTGTCTGCTGTAGTGACGGTCTCTTGCTGAAGCCAGATTGGTCTGGATGTATATGCTGATGATGCCGGCATACTGACGATCTTCCCTGAGCTTTTCAGCTGCCTTTACTATAAAATCAGCCACGATCTGGCTGAGTTCGGTAAGTTCGGTAATGTGATGACCGAAGGTTCGGCTCCACATAATCTGTTTCCTGGGCTGCGGCTGGCTGTCCATGGGAATGCAGGAAATACCGTTAAGTTCAGTTATGATATTGGCAGTGGTGATGTTGAACTTCTTCTTTATCTCCGCAGGATTCAGCAGTGACAGTTCATAGGCGTTTCTGATGCCGTATTCTCTGCCAAAGCGTTCATTAAGGGCTCTGCCTATTCCCCAGATATCGTCAAGGGGGGTGTTTTTCAGGGCGAAAATTCTCTCATCATCCGTATCTATAGTCATAACTCCTCCCGGAAGAATACCTTTCTTGGCGCAGTGATTGGCAATCTTCGCCAGGGTTTTGGTTGAAGCTCCTCCCACACATACAGGGATGCCTATGTCATGTGTCACCCGGTGACGGATCTCAAGACAGTAATCAAAATTATTGTAGGTTCGTGAATATCCGGTGAGGTTCAGAAAGGCCTCGTCTATGCTGTATCTTTCAACCTCCGGAGCAAATCCGCTCAGCATGGTATAGACACGGTTGGACATATCCAGATAAAGACTGAAATTGGAACTGAAAACGGCAATGTTGTACCGGTGCACAAGATCTCTTATTTTGAAAAGAGGAATCCCCATGGGAATCCCCAGTTTTTTGGCTTCGTTTGAACGGGAAATTACGCATCCGTCATTGTTTGAAAGCACGATTACCGGACGATCCCTGAGATCGGGACGGAACATTCTTTCGCAGGAAACAAAGAAGTTGTTGCAGTCTGCCAGAGCAAAATAACTGCGGGAGGCATTCATTTCATATGCCTTAAGTCTCTGCAGATCCTCCGGAGTTGCCTTGTCCGGATCCGTATACCTGATGATGCTCATGTTCTGTCTTGTGCCGGTGGTTATTCAGATGAAAAATTCTCGCATGGTGGGTTTTATTTCAATTATACCTGTTTTCTGTCAAAAAACATAACGAATAAAATATATATTCTGTAATTTTCTGCATAATTGTGCGTAATCGCTCCGGAGTTAAATCGTGATGAACAGGCGAACTGAAGGTTTTAATCAGGACTGAATACTGTTATCATAAGTCCATGTCTTTGCGTACAGCGCGCGGAGTTACCACGGTTTTTAAATTCAGAACTGAATATGGACGGCAACGGTGAACAGGACACAGATAACTGAACTATTTGAGATATTTGAATCCGTAAGAAGCAATCCTCGGTCGGAGCTTGTATATCATAACAGCTTTGAGCTTCTCTGCGCCGTGGTGCTTTCGGCCCATGCCACCGACGCTTCCGTAAACAAAGTTACTCCCGTCCTTTTTGCCAGGGCTCCCGATCCGCAGACCATGGCACGGATGGAAACCGCGGCAATTGAGGAGATCATTTCCTCCATAGGTCTTTACAGGGCCAAGGCCGGATATCTGAAAGGTCTCAGTGAAAAACTGGTGTCAGACTTCGGAGGAGAAGTACCTCAGTCTGAAAATGAACTGGTCTCACTGCCCGGCGTGGGACTCAAGACGGCAAGAGTTGTTCTTAACGTGGCTTTCGGCCGGCCGACCATTGCTGTCGATACGCATATATTCAGGGTTGCGGACAGAATAGGTCTGAGCCATGCCAAAACTCCCAATCAGATGAGTGACGTTCTGGCTAAGCGTATTCCCGAACGTTTTCTGAAAAACGCCCATCATCATCTCATTCTTCACGGCAGATATGTGTGCCGTGCCCAGCGCCCGAAATGTCATGAATGTCCGGTGACACACCTCTGCGCCTTTTTCAAGAAAAGCAAATACGTCACAAAGTAAGTAAAATCAGAAAACTTTTTTTCATTATAGTGATCAAGCGTGATTTTTAAATCTTTACTTTATGCAATGATATTAAAGATAGGGGGATAACGTGCGATTATTATTTGGGCAAACAGATTGTCCATCCCGTGATGATTGCTCTTTTTATGTCAATTTAAATGTTTTTTGTCAGATAAACATTTAAAATATATCTAATGCGCTGCTCACTGCGACAGGGCATGAACAAGGATAAAACACACTCATCATGAGTCGTACAGTTCTCTCAGTTCCGATAAGCAATGTAACCGTGTCCGGTTCGGATTATGTCCGTCTGATTATTCCTGCAGTAATCATCGTGCCGGATCAGGCTGTCGGATTTGACATGATTTCACTCGACCCGTTCTTAACTTTTCCAGAGAACGGGTCACGGAGTGTCTGAAAACACCTTTTCAGGCATTCAAACCGATTGAACGTCGGGGATTGTCCGGAGGATTTCTGATCAGAGTCCGGCCGGAAAGCCTTCTTTTGAGGAGGGGCTGTTCAGTATGGCTGGTTATACATATTTAAAAAAGGCGATCTATGAACGATACAAACAAAAAAAATAACGAACAGAAGATAATTAGCTCGCTTGTAAGAGACTTTATCATCTATATAGATCAGGAATGCTTCAATAAGCCGGAAGAATTTACTCCGTTTGCCGATCTTGTTGTTCCAACCTTGCGCAAATATAATCAAAAGCTTAATGTAAACTGCGATTATATCAAGCATGTTCGTGATGTACTGTCTAAAGAAAAGAATCTTAAGTCCAATCTTGATATCATGGAAAAAAGCGGTCGACTCGACATCGTTGACTGCGACAGTATTGAAGATCTGATCAGTCAGCATCATTCAGATGCCAATACGCTTTTCATTACCCAGATTGAAGAGATGGCTGTTTCCGTAAAGAGCGGTGAGGATGCTTTTGACAGTAACAATCTGTTTATCAAGAAAATTAATCTTGAAGCGTCTCTGGATTATTTCAAGGGCATTCGAAATAAATATGCCAGCCTTGGTAATGCCCCGTCAGAAGCTGCACGCGTCAACACCATCATTATTGACATTTCATCAATCTTCTATGAAAACACTTCGTTCTTCCTTGAAGACCTGAATCTTTACAATAATCCAAGCTATCCGTACAAGATATACGTCTGCAAGAGGGATCTCGATAAATTCTATCAGAGTGCAAAAGTCAGCCATTTTGCCGACTCAAGTTACAGCCGACTTGATCGTGAATTCGGCGCGATTACCTACAACCCTGATCTTGCGGGAAGAGATGACAGTGCAACCATCAGAAAATTCAGAACCGAGAAGAACGTCGGTGTTCTGACTTTTGATGACAGCAGGGCAAGTGAATTTTTCAATATGAACGAACCTGATCTTTCAGGTCGCTGGGTCTGTCCGTTCAAAATCAAGGATGGAGATGCAAATACCGATTATCCGTCCAGCCCGTGGAAAAAAGATATAAACTCACTTTTTGAAAGAGTTAAGGAACTTCTGAACTCTAATGAGGATTCCTTTGCTAAGTATGCGGAGCTTTCAAAGGTTCAGACCGCAGCCAGCATAGAGGAAGACAAAAAGAAGAAGGAAATGGAGAGCGCTCCAGCCTCCGCCAAAACTTGTGATGAAGTCAAGAAGGCCATTGCCGACCCTATCATTAAGGTAAACAACTCTGACTTCTCTGATCTGGTTGTCGAATCTGAAGCTACCAGAAACAATGACATGATGTTTGCAAAGTCCAAGGATTTTGCAAAGACTGTGATTCAGCCGAAATCAAGTGAGGTTGTTCCTCCTCTGCAGACAGCATCAGTAAGTGCCTCAACCATAAATCCGGAGGTTTCCTCATCTGATGACAGAATTATCAAACCTGTAAGTACCGGAACCACACTGAAATTCGTTAAGGATGAAGAAACAGCTCAGCCGGCTCCTGCCGCTCCGCAGACCAAGCCTGCCGTTGATGACGTGATTTCTCCGGTAAGGGAAACAGTTGACGTTATGGCTGAAAAAGCCGCGGAAACAGTAGAAACTGTTGTTATCGATTTAGACAAAAATGTTGAGAAGGAAACAGTCACACTCACGGGAAACGTCAGGGATGCAGCAGCTGAAAAGGCCGATGAAGTGCAGTCAGCCGTCTCTGAAACCGCAGCAGAAGTAAAAGAGGCTGTTGCTGAGGCTGAAGATAAAAACGAAGATATTCTTTCCGCCAAAGAAAATGAATCTGAACATCATGACGAAAAGAAGCATCGCGGTCTGTTTGGTCTGGGTTCACTTTTTGGCAGAAAGAAAAACGCCAAGGAAGAAGTTAAAGCTGCGTTAGCCGACAAAGTTGAAGAAGTAAAGACCTCAGTGGCTGACAAGGTTGCTGAAGCAAAGGAAACCGCAGCAGAGGTTAAGGAAGCAGTTTCTGAAAAGGCTGAAGAAGTAAAGACCGCAGCAGCTGACAAGGTTGCTGAAGCTAAAGAAACCATAGCTGAGGTTAAGGAAGCAGTTTCCGAAAAGGCTCAGGAAGTTAAGGCCGCAGCAGCTGACAAGGTTGCTGAAGCTAAAGAAACCATAGCTGAG
>NZ_KL370838.1:11221-30584 GCF_000701925.1 Ruminobacter sp. RM87
GCAGCAGCTGACAAGGTTGCTGAAGCCAAGGAAACCGTTGCTGAGGTTAAGGAAGCAGTTTCCGAAAAGGCTCAGGAAGTCAAGACTGCAGTAGCTGACAAGGCTGCCGAAGTAAAGGAAACAGTCGCAGACGTTAAGGATGCTGTTGCTGAAAAGGTGTCTGAAGTTAAGGATGCTGTTTCAGAAAGCAAGCCGGTAAAGAGCGTAAAGGATACCATTGAGGCTATTGTCGGTGATACAGCCAAGACATCCGGCACCGAACATTCAGAAGATCATAACAAGAAGGTTAAGTTCCAGTCTTCCGGTCTCGGTTTTAATTTTACAAAGGGTAAGAAGCCGGAACCGAAGAAGGAAGAAACAGTTCAGGAAAAGCATGAAGAGCATAAGAATCACTCATTCGTGTCAGGCGGTCCTAACTTTATGTTCTCTGTTAAGAAGAAGAGTGACATCAGGGAACCTGCAAATGCCACTGAAAAGACCGTGGCTTCTGCCATAGCGTCTGCCACTGCAGGTGTCGCCGCTGCCGCTGAACCGGAACACAAGACCTACTCATTCAAGTCTGGTGCCTCCAATTTCATGTTCTCTGCCAAGAAGAAAGCGGATGAACATCATGATGAGTCCGCCAAGTCTCAGGTTTCTGCAGATGACGCTTCTTCAAAGAAGGGCGATCTGAAAGCTGATGAAGCCGCTACTGAAGAACTTCTGAACTTAAGTCACGAAACTGCAAAGAGTGCAATTGATTCCGGAACAGCCAAGGTAACGGATGTTCCTTCAAAGCCTCAGGTTTCAGACAGTTCAAACTTTGACAGCAAGGGAGCATCCGTTTCCCTGGCTGATGCGATAAAGGTGCATTCACCTGATACTGCAGTTGCCAAGACCGATGTAAAGGTTTCAATTTCCGCAAAGGACGCTATAAACAGTGTTTCTGCAGACGGAAGAATTCCTGCAGACAACGGGTTAAACAGATTCCGTGTGTCCGATATTGCAAGCAACATTGTTAACCGTTCAAACAGCGGTGCTGCAGCTGCTTCTGAAAGCAGTGAAAATATCACCGCCGCCTCATCCTCATCTTACAAGGATGCGGTTTCAGAACTGGCAAAGAAGACAAAGGTTGAAAACAGCGTAAATGTCGGCAGTGCTTCAGCCATGGCTGAAAGATCAGAGGAAATCAAAAAGACTTTTGAAAAGACTGTTGAACTTGCTTCAGAACAGATTAAGTCAGGCATTGATGCCTCAGCCGCCGAAAAGAAGTCTGAAGATTCAGTGGCTGCAGAAGTTAACGACCTCGGTGCTGAAAAGAAGAGCAAGGAAATCAAGGATCTTGTTAAGAACCTGACTCCTGTTAATCCAAAGCTTACCAAGGAACAGTATGCCGCCAAGGGCAAGTCCATCGTTAATTCAATGCTTTCCTCAATTGATCAGGTGAAGTCAACCGCTTCAGCCGGTCAGTCTGATGCAATTCGTGAAGAGGACAAGACTCCTGCTGCACTTAATCTTAAGCCAAGTGCCACCGGGTTCAATCTTTCAAGCAAGGATCTGGAAAAGATTCAGAAGGAAAGAGAAGCTGAAAAGAAGGCCAAACTTGAACGTGAAGCCAAGCAGCGTGAAGAAGACATCGCACTCGGCAAGATCAAGGTTTCACACGTACCTCAGGATTTCAAGCTCGAACAGACAGATCGCGGCTTTAACGTGAATGCCGAAAAGGCAGCCGAGCTTAAGGAACGTCATCGTATCAACAGCATAGGTCTCGTTGAAGCTCTGAAGGCTGAAAAGAGCCGCAAGGCACAGGAAGCCGAGGATTACGCCCGCGAAGTTAACACCGTCAAGGCTATTGAGGAATTTGAACTTGAAGGTGAAAATGCCGATTTCGTATACTCTCCAACAGCCAAGGCCAAGGATGAAACTCCTATTTCTGAATTTGAAATGACTGAAGAACGCAAGAAGCTGCTTCGTAACTACGAGGTAAGCCAGCGTTCAGAAGTATCCGTCAAGAGAAATTTGGAATCATCCAACTTCTATAATGCCAATGACAAGCGCAAGACCAATTACGGTAATGCTGCAAACAAGGCAGGTCAGGCTTCCAGAAAGGTATCCGACGTACGCGGTTTCGACAGTTCACTGTTCAGTGACAAGCCTAAATCATCAACCGCTCAGAGGACAAATCCTGAAAGAAGTTCTCAGGATTATGCGCGCGTGAATCAGATGATTGAACAGCGTTACAAAGATCTTGAGAACAAGAAGGAAGAGGTAAGTCAGGCCCGTATCGACGCCACTTCAACCCAGTCACAGACCGTTGATATCGTAATCAGCAGTCAGGACGGACTCAAGACCGGCGCCAGCCAGAGTGTTGAAGCGGTTAAGACCGTAGCCTCAAAGGTTGAGGAAACTGCTCAGGTTACCAGGGTTACTGAAGACAAATCTGAAGTTGCAGTAACTGATAATGTCGCTCCTGTTCCGTTTGCAAGAACAGGTAATCCTTATCAGACTACCATCGGCCTCGGAATCGTAAATATTCCTAAGCTTAACGACAGTGTGTTTATTAACGGCAGTGAAGTTAAGCTCAGCAAGCCAATCATTATGAGTCAGAGCCTTGCAATCTATGCAAACGACAAGGATCCCGGAACCATTATCAAGATCTTCGGTCGTGACTCTCTTACCGCTTCCATGATTGCCAAGCTCGAAACAATGATGGACAACATGGTAAGCGTAGACGGTGTTGAATGGCCTAGAGCTCTTGTTAAGAATGAAGCAGGTGACATTGTAGGTTGCGTAATGAGAAGCTTCAATACCACTTCTCTGCAGGTAATGTGCAATTCAAAGGATTACTTCTTCCACGATTACAACCGTGTTGATATCGTTAAGCTTGCTCTTGACTATCTCACCAAGGTAGCCAAGCTGCATGAACTGAACATCTACCTCGGTGTTGAAGACCTTAATGCTCTGGCAATTGATGCCTCCAAGAAGCTGTCATTCCTCAATATTGAAAAGATGCAGGTAGGCGATTATCCTTATCTGCCGCAGCTCAATGCAGTTACCGCACCTGAGCTTTCAAGTGAACTTTCAGCCAATATGGCCAGTGAAATCAGCGACAGATATGTGGTCGCACATACTCTGTTCAAGCTGGTGTTCCTCGGCAGAAGTCCGTATGTAACCAGTTATCTGCAGGGCGTACCGGTTGATAAGCTTACCGCTTTCAGATTCCCTGAAAACGTGTTTGACCCTATGGTTCCGCCAAAGGATGAAGCGTTCTATATCTGGAGTTATCTGCCTCAGTATATCAAGGAAGCATTCATTTCATCTCTGTCTGCCGGCTATCATGAACCTGAACGCCGCAAGACCGTAAATGAATGGATTACCCTGATGAAGAAGTTTATGGTTGAAATCACCAGTCCTGCAGTTGCGCCTATGGCACTTGAAATTTCTCCGTCAAGAGCCGCATCAGCTGATTCAGCATATTCAGTTGAATGTAAGTTCTGCCGTTCTGCAGTATCAAAGATTGATGCAGCCGTAACCGACGGATTCTGTCATCACTGCTTCAACCAGCGCGGACGTCTGGCCAAGTGTTCATGCTGCGGCAAGACCTTCCTGGTAAGCTACAGAGACATAAAGGTTGCCGGCAACGACAGTCCTAAATTCTGTCAGTCATGCAAGACCAAGTTCATGCACACCAAATCAATCAGCAAGTGTCATGAATGTCACAGAAGTTACGTGGTAACTGAAGGTGACGAACTGATGTACGGTTCTGAAATCTACTCAAGATGTCAGAACTGTCTTAAGACTGAACTCGAAAAGAAGAAAGCTGCCGAGGCAAAGTCTGAAGGAACTATTATCAGTAAGTAGATAATAGGTATATAACCAGCAATTTGAGTGTTACTTTTTTGAGTAACACTCTTTTTTTGTCCGGGATACTTATTCGGCGAACTTCAGTAAGGCATTTTTTCAACCGGATAATTCGTAAACTTATACGCCAATGCACATTTTTTGAAGATCGGTAATGATTTTCTGCCCGTATGTCCGGGTATATGAAAATATAATTATTAATGGGGGAGTAATTGCGGAACATTAAGTAATTATTCTTCATATCTTCAACTGACCGGAAGGAGCTGGTAATATGCATATCCTTAAAAAAGACCCGGAAGCGTCGGACGCCGACTATTCATTTACCCCGGTTCCATTAAATGCCAGAAAGGGATTCTGGCCGCTTCTGTTTGTCATGGTCGGATTCGCCTTCAATTCCACCGGCATGGCTGTCGGAGCCAAAATCGGTGTCGGCACCAATCCTCACAGTTTTATAACTGCCATGCTTCTCGGCGGTCTTTTTCTGTCCGCCTTTACGGGAGTGCTCGGTTATATCGGAAGCCGTACCGGCATGACCTATGATCAGCTGTGCCGCAGAGCTTACGGCAGTAAGGCCTTTATCATTCCGTCAGCCATGCTTGCCGTCACGCAGATTGGATGGTTCGGAGTATGCTCAGCCATGTTTGCCATTCCTGCTGCGGGATTCTTCGAATGTTCTCCGTATCTTACCATTTCCATTGCAGGCCTTGCCATGACAACCTCTGCCTATATAGGATTCAAAGGTCTTGAGGTTATAAGCTATATTGCTGTTCCTCTTATTATAGTCCTGGGCAGTCTTTCCCTTTATCTTGCCTTAAGCGTTAAGGTTTTATCTCCATCCTTAAGTTCCGGTTCGGAGGTGCCTGTTTATGACATGAATTCCATGGTTGCTCTGGTTATAGGAAGTTTTATTTCAGGAGGATGCTCAACTCCGAATTTCACCAGGTTTGCAGCCCGTCCGTTCAGTTCGGTTGTGTCCACCGTTTCCGCCTTTATGTTCGGAAATTCTCTGATGATTGTCTTCGGAGCGGCAGGTGCGTACTGCACGGGAAGTGATGACATTTTTTACGTCATGATGTCTCAGGGACTGGTCCTCTCCGCTTTTGTGGTTCTGGGCGCCAATATATGGACCACCAACGATAACGCTCTTTATTCCAGCGGTCTGAGTCTTTCGAGCATTTTTCTGGTACCGAAGAAAATTATGGTTATTGCCGGAGGACTCCTGGGAACGATAGCGGCATTCTGGCTTTTCAATAATTTTGTACACTGGCTGGTTTTCCTGGGTGCAACACTTCCTGCCGTCGGCGGAATCCTCATAGCTGATTATTTTGTTTTTCCGTATAAATATACGGATGAAAACACAAAATCAGGAAGCTGCATTCCTGCTCTTCTAGGTACTGTTGCAGGCCTTGTGGCTGGTAATTCGCTTGATTTCGGATGCGCAGGAATTAATTCCATTGCAGCGGCCGTTCTGGTATGGACGGTGCTCAGTTATCCCGAAATAAAGAATAGAAACCGCGGACTTAATAATAAAATTAATGACGGAAAGTCTCTGAACAGTGATTTTAAAGGATAATATTTGTACAAAATTAAATTTATTTAGCTTTTAGGTCACTGTTTAGACAGTATCACAGGCTTTTATCTGTGAAATTTGCTAAAATACGCCGTAATTCGCATAGTTGCGTTTAAATCTTGTGCAAACGTTTTTTTTTATTTTGCTAAAGTTCAAAAAAATATGTTTCGCAGGTTTAATGAAAATCTGTAAAAAGTTATCCTTATTATAGGACTTATTACATGCTTGCTATGTGTGGGATATTAATAAACTGATTATAATAATGTGATATTCCAGCAGTGTTATAACAAACTTCATTTCTGTTCTGTGTCAACATCGGAACAGTTATGGTAAGGTGCTGAGAAGTTGATAAATATTTTTTTAGTAGACGATCATGACCTGGTTCGTACAGGTATCCGCAAGATACTGGAGGAATGTACGGGAATTAATGTCGTAGGCGAAGCGTCAAGCGGTGAAGCGGCTGTTTCATGGTGCAGACAGCATCAGTGCGACATTATCTTTATGGATATGAATATGCCCGGCATCGACGGTATAGAGGCCACAAAACGTATCTTAAGATACAATCCGGGGGCCCGAATCATTATGCTTACCGTTCATACCGATGATCCGATTCCCAGTCAGGTGATGAAAGCAGGAGCATGGGGGTTCCTTACTAAAGGTGCTTCCGCTGAGGAAATGCTCAAAGCCATTCACGAAGTATTCTCAGGTCACAGATACCTGGAATCCAATATTGCTCAGATGATGGCACTCGTCAGATTTCCGGGAAACGGTAAGAAAGAGGTCGGTGATGACGGCAATCCTTTCGGAATACTTGCAGAACGTGAACTGCAGATTAGTACCATGATTTCTCAGGGAATGAAGGTCAGTGAAATCGCTGACAGACTTGCCATAAGCCCTAAGACCGTAAACAGCTACAGGTACAGGGTGTTCAAGAAGCTTGGTATCAACGGTGACGTTGAACTTACCAGACTTGCCTTAAGATACGGACTTGACGGACAGAAATAGTGTTCCGGTAAAAACGCGGTGCATTGTCCGGTCAGGTGTTGTTCTGCATATATGCAGAGATGAAAACCGAAAGCGTGTTTTTAGTGCTTTCGTTTTTCATCTTGTCTTTCTGAAAGTTTTTATCTCTGGTGTGATGATTTTATCCGGACATACAGTCTCTGGCTTTCTTATACATCTGATTTAACCGTGGCTCTGATAAAATTAAAGGAACTGAAAACAGAGTGAAGCAAACGGTCTGATAAAGGAAGAACGGTATTTCCCGACACGCCTGTCAGCGTTAAACCATTCTGTTTCTGTAACTTAAATAGATCTGAACGGCACCGTTTTTAAGATGAGCCAGATCCTGCTCAAGGTCCCTTATGGAGATAAGGATAGTGGTGCAGGATTCAAACTGACGAAGGCTCAGTTCAAGGTTGTTGTTAACGGTGTGCAGGTCGTTCAGATAGTATTCGGCTCTGTTTTTATCCAGCCTCATCAGACTAAGCAGAATTCTCTTGGTAAGAATTCTGTTGAGTTCCAGAAGCTTTCTGATTCTTTCATCAAATACCAGTTCTTCGGGGAGATTTCTGATACCGGAAATCAGCACCATGTTGAGTATTCTCATTTTGTGAATGCGGTGCAGAAATCTGGAGAACGCCCTGAAAATAAAGACGTTGAAGAACAGGGCATAACGCCATATAGGAAGTTTTTCCTGATATACCCGGCTGCTGTTGAGGATTTCATTTACGCGAAGCTGCATTTTCATGCGGTCGGCATGATTGTGATCCTGCATGGAATAGATGCAGGTGCGGTATTCAAAATAGAATCTGGTGAGATAGTGCCTGTATGTTTTAAGCATGTCAGGTTTTTCGGAAGCGGGCATGAAAGCCGCGCTGACAGCCAGAGAAATAACGGCTCCGATAATCGTAAATATTACTCTTTCCGTTATCAGATAATCAGGAGTCAGCGCGGTATGCCGCATCAGTATGGCAAGAAGCATGATGGTTGCAGCGGTAATGCAGGAGACGAAGAGGTAATACAGTGAGGAGAAGGCCCGACTCCACAGGGTAAGTCCTGCAAAGATTACCAGAAATGTCATCAGACCGGCTTCGGTCGGAAAAAGAAGACACACGATACCTGCAACGATAACGCCGTAAATACTTCCGCCTATGCGGTGTACTGTTCTTCTGAGAGCGGTAAGGGGCGTGTCTATGTAAAGACATACGCAGAATGTGGTGAGCGGAATCCAGAAGCTCTGATCCACGGGATATGCCCAGGCCGCGAGTTCCGCTGTCAGCATGGAAACGGCCATTACCTTAATCTGGGATTTAAGAATCCGGTTACTGTTTTTCTTCATGGTCGTACTCTCTGATTTTCAGGTCGGTAATGGCATCAATAACTTCGGCCGCATGTCTCTGCATCTCTCCGTTGCAGAACGGATCGGCGGGTCCTACGGCCATGTTGGTCTTGAAGTTTTTGATGCTGTCTACAGCTGTCGCGGTCTGTTTTTTACCTCTGGCGGACAGAAGTTCATAAAGGTGCGAAAATATTCTGTTCCTTAAGCTGTTGATGTGCGCCACGTGATTTTCATCGGTGTTGGATGTCGGCCAGTAGGTAATGAGCACTATACCGTTAAGAATGCTGATGTAGTTTCGGCGTCTTTCCGGATCATCAACGTGCCTGGTGATATTGTAGAGGGAACTCTGAAGCATAAGAAGTCTGTTTTTTGCTTTCTCACTCAGGTCAGAGAATGAATCATAATAACTGGATTTGCTCATCATCCCCGTATAGAGTCGGAGATCATGATAGAAACAGTGATTTATCAGAATACACCAGTGGAATTTAAGAACAGGTACGGCAAGGACTGCGGAAATCACGCACAGTGATCCCAGACCGGCGGCTATAGAAAAGTTGTACGGTGTAACCTCGTGATTCACGTCAAGCAGGCCCATACCGAAGTTCACGATGTTGAACACGCTCATGAACATGACTGTTCCGGATGCCGGCTTGTGTTTTGCCAGGGCATATACGGTGGCTGATGACAGAATTATGCAGGTGATAATCTGCGGAATGTACAGATGATTGTGACCGTACCAGATGCTGAGTCCTATGGTACCTACAAGCAGCATCAGACTGACCATAATGTTGAAGAGTCTCCGCGGAAGAGATTCTCCGGTCATGGATCTGAGTCCGTTGAGTGCCACAATGAGAATGTAGGCGCGGGCTTCACCGAGGTCTACCAGCTGCGTAAGAATCACGGCAAGAAACATGCTTACGGTTCCTCGGAACAGTTCAGCCGTGTAAACGCCTTCCAGATCATTGCGGATATAGTCGGTAATTCCTATCATGATTCCTCTCTGTACTGATTTCGCAGGTACATATTCCTATTCTATTTGAGGGCTGATCTAAATGCAAATGCTGTAATTCACGGAATTGCGCTGATGGATATTTTATTCGGATAAAAGCATTCATCCAGTGATGTTTTAGGAGAATACCGACACTTCCTGCCGTAAAATATACAATTGCACTGTTGTTTTTTATATAATAGCCGTACGCGTTCGTGAAAACCGTACGAAAATATCTTTTGCATACATGTCTTTATGTATAAATCTGACTGTGTTTCTGGAGCTTATTTATGGCGAGATCTGCCTTTGTATCAAAATTCGGGGGACTGCTGGCGGTTGCCGGTTCCGCCGTCGGTCTGGGAAACATATGGCGTTTCCCGACACAGGTGGGACAGAACGGAGGTTCTGCTTTTCTGCTTGTTTATCTCGGCATTATTCTGATCTTTGGAATTCCGCTTCTGCTTACTGAATTTATAATAGGGCGCAGGGCAAAAGCCAATGTCGGTCTTGCCTACAGAAAGCTGGCACCGGGGTCACCGTGGGGATGGATCGGTACCGCATCTTCGCTGGTTGCCTACTTTATCTTTACCTATTACGTGATAATAGTAGCGTGGGTGCTTTTCTATTTCTGCGAAAGTGCTGCCGGGAATCTTACCCTTGAAGCATGCAACAACAGTTTCGAATCTCATTTCGGAAACTTCGTGACCAATCCGTGGAAGCCTCTGGTATTCACCGGCATAACCATGGGAATCATTCATTTCATTATCAGTGCCGGCGTTGAAAAGGGGATCGAAAGATCATCCAAGCTGCTGATGCCGGCTCTGTTTATTATCCTGCTGATCCTTGCAGGCGTTGCCGCAACCATGCCCGGAGCCGGTGAAGGCTATAAATTCCTTTTTGATTTTCAGCTCTCAAAGATTACCCCCGAGGTATGTCTCTCCGCGCTGGGACAGTGCTTCTACTCAGTATCCATCGGCATGGGGCTGATAACATATGCCTCATATTTCAGACGGGAAGTAAATCTCGGCAGAACAGCTCTTCAGGTGGGGCTCATTGATACCTTTGTGGCAATTCTTGCCGGTCTTATTATTTTCCCTGCGGTATTCTCCGTGCCGGGACTCTCTCCTGCCGAAAGTACCGGTCTGGTATTCGTGTCACTTCCTTCAGTGTTTAATTCCGCATTCAGGGATAATTCAGTGCTTCTGTGGTTTGTTCCGACATTTTTCTACTGCATATTGTTTGTTGCAGCCGTAACCTCAGCAATGTTTCTGCATGAGGTTGCCACAGCCTTTGTTGCTGAAAAAACAGGATACTCCAGAAGACGTTCAGCCACGCTGGTATCAGTTTCCGCACTGGCAATCGCTTTCGTGTCATCACTTTCTCTGGGCCCCTGGGATTTTCTTAAGGTGTTCGGCATGAATCTGATTGATTTTCTTGACTACGCCACCTCAAAGCTTATTCTTCCTCTTACCGGTCTCGGTTCAGCTCTGTTCCTGGGATGGAGAATGAAGAAGGCAGACGTGGTTGACGAGGTTACCAGTTCAGGAATGTTTTCATTCAGATGGCAGGGGGTATTTCTGTTTATAATCAGATTCATTGTTCCTGCTCTGATTCTGCTGATCATGGTAAGTCAGCTGCTGATGACAAAATAAAATTTATTCCCCGGCTCTGATACTGTAAGTCCGTTATACCGCCCGGTATACGGACTTTTTTATTATCAGACCGGCGGCCGGGAACAGTATGATTTCATTGTCCTTAATCTGTGTCTGCGGTTGATGTCTCTTCGATATGCCTGGGTAAAATTTCCGGCGCTGAACCGACCGTCTGACTTTTGATATTGATTTCTTCGGGATGACACGGAAATTTACGCAGTCCAATACGAAAACATGGTATGTACCTTAACGGATTCAGGCGACACGTATCAGCGGATGCGTTTACAGGCGGATACTGCTTCACGGTTATTTAATGCTTTCCGGAGTTCATTCTGGCACGCATTGTGTTCAGGAATTTCTCTTTTATGTGGTTTTCTGTATTCTGTATGCTGTCCAGGAATACTGTAATGTCGTCAGATACTTTTCTGTTTAATTCATCAAGTTTGTTTTCAATCTTTTTTCTGTAGGATCTGGTAATCCAGATGCGTCGTATAATCAGCCACGGCAATCCGGACAAAAACATCAGAATGCTGGACAGATATTCTCTGAAACTGTTCTCCCATCCCGTGACAATGTTCGCGTAGCGGGAAACAATATCATCAATGATTTTACCATGAGTATCAATGTTCAGCCCGGTATACGCTCTGACTACCTGTCTGCTCATGTCATTAATCTGATCGTAAAAAGCGGAAAAATCATTATAATCTCTCTTAAGATTTGCCCGGTATACTTCAGAGGTGTGTTCAATGATGGCGTTCTTGAAATTCTCACCGTAAATCGTGAAGAAACCTGATTTACTGTCATAATATTCAAGAACTTCTTCTTTTGACTTTTTCAGGGTGTTCAGGTTCTGTTCCCTCGTTCTGGATATGAGTCTGGCTATCAGGTTATCACGCAGGTTGATACATATTTCGTTAAAAAGCTCCTCCCGGCCCTGCTGAACGGTAGTGGTCTGGTTACGCAGCTTCTGACTGACTGATTCGATTGGAATCAGACTGAACCCGGGGTAGAATTTATTCAGCGTTTCTCTGGCCGCGCTTTTTTCACGCTCACTGCACAATCCCCATTTGGTCATGGCGAAAATGATTTTTACACCGTTATTTACGAGTTCATCAAGTATGTGGGTTTTCTCATAATCATCAAGGCGGGAGCGTTTTGCATCATAGCAGTAGATTACGGTATGAAACCAGTCGGCGATATTGTCCGTATTGGTTCTTTCAAGCTCTGCCGTCAGGTCTCTCCGCCACTCATTAACCTTATCGGATTCCAGTCCCCATGAATCATAAACGGTAACCGTAAGGCTTCTGTACATGAAGGGGGAGTGTCTGTGAAAACCTAGTTCAGTCACGGGTTTTCCTGATTTGGCAATTGCAATGTTCTGTCCGTACAGGTAATTGACAAGACTGGATTTGCCTACGCCTGTTTTACCGAGTATCAGAATATTGGTATTATGGTTTTTCGGGGTCTTCCGGTTTTTTGAGCCGTGAACATTGGTTATGTCTGTATGCATTTTTATTTTCCTGCATTTTTGTCAGTCAGGGACAGGAGCCGGTGTCCGGCTGCGGATGCAGTATTGAGGCTGTCACCTTGAACCGAAGCATGACAGGCTGAATTCCTGCTTCCAAGCTTCCACGGTTACAGATGAAACTGAACAGTCTCTGCCGATGAATCCGGGATGCTTTCTCAACAGCCGGCTGAACATAAAAATTCATGTTTAACCGGCAGTTGCCACATATCTGAAAAAGGGCTTCCTGATTACTTATTACCGTAATTGTCTTTTTTGTACTGCTTTGCATATTCAAAAACGGCATTGGCAAACTGAGAATTGAATACTTCGTTGAGATCTATGTTTGAACCGTCGAGAACGTGACGGTGAATCTCCTTGCATGCCTTGCTGAGAGCATAACCGAGTCCGTATGTGATTGATGATGAAACCCCGGCGTTAATCACTGCTCCGGCGAAACTTCCGAATCCGGGGAGCATCTTAATCAGATTACCGGCAATTGATTTGCCTATGGAAGGGAGGATGGTGTCGAGAGCCACGCATCCAACCAGTTTTTCCAGCTGGTTAAGATTCCAGACCGTAAGAATTTTACTGATAAGTCCGATCTGTATAGGTGTAATTATGGCCGCATCGGAAAATGGAACTGGAGATACGCTCGCCGTGGCGGCTGCGGCAACTGCAATTTTTGTATAGTTAAGACACTGTTCAAATTTCTGATCAAAATTCTTGTTGCAGGAGATGATGAATGATTCCTTTCTTGATTCAGGCAGCTGTCTGAGAGTCCATTCATGAAGCTCCTTAATACCGGCCGGCACCGGAATGTTCAGGTAGTCAATGGAGCTTTCAAAGATATTCTCTCTGAAGTTTTCACCCAGTTCACTGATGCTTATCCTCTTCAGTGTTTCGCAGGTTTCCTCTGTTGCCACATCAATCTGAGTAAGAATCAGTGCTACGGGAATCTTTCTGTCCTGAAAAGCCCTGATTACCTTGAAATCAGCATCCGTAATACGTTCGGACGGTGCACTTACACAATACCAGACAACATCAACCGGATGGCCTGCATCGTGCTGAGAGTCGAGAAAACCGGTGATTATGCTGTAGTAGTTCTGAGAACTGTCCTGACCGCCGTCGCCGAAGTCGGCGCCGGTTTCATATCCTTCGGAATCGAAAACGGTAACCGGAATATCAGGATCGGTGATTTTATTTATGCCTCTGGTTACCGGAGTTCCGCAGCCGACTTTACAGATCTCTCTGCCGAAAACAAGATTGCAGAGGGTACTTTTACCGCAACCGGTAGGGCCGGCAAGCAGAATGTTTGGTTTATCCAGATTTTTCATGAAACTGTTCATTTCCTGAGCCAGATTGCTTTCAATCTGAGTCGTGTCGAGTTTATCAGCTAAGCTCATATGCGTACCTCTCTTATGCCTTTCTTGACTGTACGGAGTATGAAGTGAATACTTCATTTCATGATGAATATGCACGGGATGTCCGGAAACAGACAGGACAGTCTAAAAATCATATCCACCTTGTACTATCAATTCTATTGATTATTACTATGAATTAATAATACTTTCGGACTGGAGAAAAAAATTTTGTTGCTGAGCTCTCATTTGTATGGTCCTTAATGAGAGCTGACGTTATGGATTGCAGTAATACGGGGACCTTAACACAATTAAAACATCATCTGTATTTCCCGAAATGAAATTCTGACTGCGCTGTTAAGTCATTTCTGCTGTCCTTATTAATGGATTATTCATCGTCCATTATAGGTTGGGAATTATCGCCAAATAACTGTAATTCATGCCTTGAGCAGTAATTCACCTCCATAATTACTTCATTATCATCAGAAGTGCCTGGAAATAAAACGTCCATAATCATTTTTATCTGAAACTGATCCAGAGTTATCTTAAAATCTTCATGTCTTTTCTGACCTGCGGATGAGAAATGAATATTGAACAGATATTTATCATCGTACCTTCTCCTTCTGACAACCTTCCTTACGATATGCCATCCGGTTCTTTGTATTTCTTTTCGCAGAACGGTATAAAAACTTCTGCCATCGAATGCATGAAGATATTTATCACCTATAATCACACAGCTGTAGCCTGAAATAAAAGCTTTTCCGTTTGAATATGACAGCCTGATGTCGTTGGCTCTGTTTCTGTATTCAGGATGCTCTGCCAGCCATTTCGGGAAAATGCTTCGGGAAAAAAGAAATACAGTGGTCAGATAGAGAAATTCACACGATACTCCGGTCGCAAGCAGGGTTAGGAATATACTGATTGTACTCATTCCGGACGGTGCAAAGTATATAATTCCAAACGACAGAAGTAATGACAGAAAAGGAATCAGGTATAAAAACGCAAGATAGTCAATTGCCAGTCGTTTCAGTATGAAACGGTAACTCAGATCCATTGTCATGGACTGCAGAAATATTCTGCGAACCTGATGACGCTTCCTGAATTCTCCGTATTTTCTCTGCCAGACGTCTCTTGTGAAGTAAGTTCCGTTCCTTAACATTTTTTCAAGATCATCTGTCTCCGGTAAATTCAATTCATAATCATAAATAGAGGTAAAAGGAAGACATGCCATAGATACAAAAGCGCAGCCCCAGAAAATAATATCCTCAGTTTCTCTACTCAGATTAAGCATGTTCCTTAAGGATAATGCCGTTATCATTATGCAGAAACTGATTTCGATAATACCTGCGCAAATATAAAACTTTTTCCGGGAGGCAGCTTTAGATTTCTTTTTTAATTTTCTATTCTTGGTTCTGTACATAAGTTTTCATGCCGTATTATGTTTATGCCGGATAAACCACATTTATTATTATTTCTGAATTATGCATGTCTGTCAAAATCAGTTATTTCATTATGCGACCTCTTTTTTTCAATGGATGTTCAGGACTGTATTCATCCTGTCGGCAATAAAGCCTGATCGTTCTGTACTAAATTCCTCTCTTATGCTATAACACTGTTATATGTGGTTCAGTCATTAGGTCAGAGGTCTCTGAAATATTCTTTTTCAGCTGCCGTATGACATGTTTTTTATTCCGGATGATTTTCTGTAAATGAGTTTTGACAGTGAGGCCTTTCTGGCCACGGTTCCCCATTCAAGCGGGGTTTACCGCATGTTTAACAGTGATAACGTAATTATTTATATCGGTAAGGCGAAAGATCTCCGTAAACGTCTGGGTCAGTATTTCATGAAGGATCTGCCGAACGCCAAGACCGAAAGACTGGTATCACTGATTGATCACATTGAATTCACGGTGACATTTTCCGAAACCGAGGCGCTCATTCTGGAGTGTAATCTCATCAAGCAGTATCAGCCGAAATACAATATTCTGCTCAAGGATGACAAATCATACCCGTTCATCCTTCTCACATCGGAAAAGCATCCCCGGCTTACCGCGCACCGCGGAGCCAGAAAGGAGAAGGGGACTTATTTCGGTCCCTATCCGAGTTCAGGAGCCGTTCGCGAATCCCTGCGTCTTCTTCAGAAGATCTTTCCCGTAAGACAGTGCAGCAACACCGTCTATAAAAACCGTCGCCGTCCGTGTCTCATGTATCAGATGGGAAGATGCATGGCTCCGTGCATTCAGGAAATCTGCGACAACGCTGAATACGCAAGACAGGTGCATCTGTGCAGCCTTTTTCTTCAGGGCAGGAATCAGCAGCTTTTAAATGATCTGGTAGCGGAAATGGACAGGGCTTCGGAAAGTCTTGATTTTGAAAAGGCCATCAAATTCCGCGACCAGCTTACCAGTCTCAGAAAGGTACAGGAACAGCAGACGGTAAGCGGAGACATTACCACTGATCTTGACATTCTCGGCTGTGCCATAGAAGACGGACTTGCCTGTGTTCACGTGCTTTTCATCAGAACGGGCAAGATACTCGGAACCAGGAGTTACTTTCCCAAGCTTCCGGCTGACAATTCATACGAATACCTTATTGAATCCTTCATCGGTCAGTTCTATCTCATACCAAGACAGGACAGAACGCTTCCTGATGAGATCATAGCGGCGCATGCTCCTGAAAATCTGTCTGAAATCGAGGAAGCGTTAAACGCCGTTCCCGAAGGCAGAATCAGATTCACGACCTCTGTACGTGGCGAAAGAGCGGGATATCTGCGTCTTGCGGAAGCAAATGCCCATGCCTCGCTTAAGGCCAGACTTGCCCATGAGAACACCATGGCCGAACGAATTGAAGGCTTTGAGGAACTTTTCGGGCTGAGCGGCGTTGAACGCATGGAATGCTTCGATATATCCCATACCATGGGAGAACTGACAGTGGCATCATGTGTGGTGTTTGACAGGGACGGACCGAATACAAAGGAATACCGCCGTTTCAACATTGACGGTATTACTCCCGGAGATGACTTTGCAGCCATGCATCAGGCTCTGACCCGAAGATTCATGGGTATTTCCGCAGACGGAAAGGTCCCGGATGTCCTGTTCATCGACGGCGGACTGGGCCAGCTCCATGAGGCGGAAAAGATAATCAGCGAGCTTTTTAAAGACGTGACGGACGTTATGCCTCCTTTTCTTATAGGCGTAGCCAAGGGAGAAGGGCGAAAGGCGGGGCTCGAAACGCTTATTACAGGATACAGCCATGAGGAATACAATCTTACACTTGATAATCCCGCTCTTCAGCTGGTGCTGCATATCCGCGACGAATCACACCGTTTTGCCATAACGGGACACAGACACCGCCGTGAAAAGAGCAGGGTCACGTCACGTCTTCAGGACATTCCGGGAATAGGTGCTGTCAGAAGACAGGCCCTCCTCAAGCACATGGGCGGCATGCAGGAGCTTGTCCGTGCCAGTGCCGATGAAATCAGCAAGGTTCCCGGCATCAGCAGAAAACTTGCTGAGGAGATTTATTCCTGGCTGCACGGATAGTCTGGATGTAAAGGTGTTTAAATAATCAGAATCCTGTGTACTAAAATTCCGTATTGTGCTATAAATAACCTAAGGATCCTTCTGAAAATTCGAACTGAGCGGAAAGTGTCAGTTCTTATTTATCAGACTCAATTGTCAACCCATCGGAGTTTTTTCATGAATCAGGAAATTGTCCGTAAATCAAGAAAGCAGAAGGCGGCTTTTCGGGATAAATCCGTAAATCCCGACGAGGCTCCTGAACTCATGAACAAAACCGCCAGAGAAATACGCAGACTCAGGGCGGAAGGTGTTGACGTCAAAAGCACTTCACGCAGAATTCACGGATGCAGCCGCTGCAGAGTGTGTACGGGGGCCTGTCCTACCTGAACGGGACTTTTCGATTCCATTAAGCCCGCATTCATTTATTAAGAGATCTCTGTATCTTTTTCCTGCTTTGCACGGAAGCCTCCGTCCCTGATGTTCCTGACTGAACTTCGTGTTGTCCGAAAACACGTTGCCCGCCCCGGAGCCTCTGCTGAAAATCCATTGTTCAGGAGACTGATTGAAATTGACTGCACAGCTGAACATATCCATATCATAAAGACGTGGCAGACCTATAGAAAACACCGCCCCGTTACTCATACTGCAGGGAACTGAATAACGGTCCGGATACGGCATCATTCCCTGTATGAGGTGGCACCGTCGAACATATTCTTGGTGATTTTGGAGCCGATATTCCAACTGTAGACCGACTGATTGAAGCTGGAGGCATTTTTAAACATCTCTCTCATATCACTTACGGAATCGATATTCCATCTGTAGACCGACTGGTTGAATGATCTGGCATTCATGAACATTCTTTTCATGGAACTGACATGCGAGGTGTCCCATCTGTAGACCGGCTGATTAAAGTCCCGGGCATTCATGAATATCTCAGTCATGTCTGCAACCTTTGAGGTATTCCATCTGTCAACCGGCTGATTAAAGAAGTGGACATTATAGAAAAGACCTCTCATGCTGACTACACTGGAAGTGTCCCAGTGATTTACGGGAGAATTGAACTTGGAGTATTTGCAAACATGTATGCCATGCTTCTGATATTTGGGCCAACCGATATGTCGGCGCTGTCCAGATGTTCAAAGTCAGAAAATGCGCAGTCAAGAGTTGTCACTTCAGGTCCGAATAAAACTTTAAATTCTATCCTGACAAGACCGCTCTGGCTGTCTGCAATCCTGAACGGATTCTTTTCAGGGAAAAGCGGGGCGGGATATTCAGGTTGCATAAACATAAATCTGTCGGTGTAATCCTCACATTCCGTAAATGGGTAGTTGATGGTAATGGACTTGAGTCGGTTGAGAATGATTTTATCAATAAGTTCCTGACTTATGTCATCCGGAGAATTCAGAACAGGGTTCTTTTCATCATGAAAATAATATGAGCCTCTGTCATACGTGTACTCATTTCTGCTTATTTTGATAACGCAATACAGGCTGAAGTACAGAAACAGACCGATGAACAGCAGAAAGAGACTGATAAAAACTCCGATAATTAATCTGTCGCCTTCCTTTTTTACACGGGTGCCGCACGCAGATAATGCATCTTATGTCATTATCATTCATCAGGCTTCCGCATTTTGTACAGAACATGTTTATTCCGATCCTCTTCCCTTAAAGTTATTACGCCTGATGTTAAAATCACGTGCTCTGCAGCCTGAAAGTTGCATGCATACGAGGCTTAATCAATGCACTGAACGTACATCAGTCATAATTATGTCTATCAAATACTGTATTTAACGAAATATTTGTGATTATACACAATATTCTTAAGTAACGCAGATTTCTGAAGTAACGCAGATTTCTGAAGTAACGCAGATTTCTGAAGTAACGCAGATTTCTGAAGTAACGCAGATTTCTGAAGTAACGCAGATTTCTGAAATAAAACTTAAGAACATTTTTTCAGACAGGTGTCTTAAAACGAAAAAAGGGGACTCGGCGCATAGCGAATCCCCTCTGAATCAGTTCATGCTCAAAAGTATCAGTTCGTGCCGATTTCCACTGCGATTTCTTCGGCCTTTTTACGGAGAGAAATGGTCTTCTCCTTGTTTTCCGAAATGGTTCTGATGATACTTGAATTTGAATCATTTACCTTCAGAATCTTGTCGCTTGTATCATCAATCAGGTGGGACTGATCCGATGTGGCATTGCGAATGGCTTCGGTATTGGTGCTAATGCGGGTAACAGTGTTTAGTATCGTATTGATGGACTCATTCATGGTGTTAACACAGTTCATGGAGCTGTTATGAAACGACCTTTGTCAAGCAGAAATTTAGGTAAGACATTTTCCTCAGTGTAAGCACGGCATTGGTCACTCTGTTATACGTGGATTGGTTACCTCAGGTCAATGGTTCGCCGCGAATTCTATTTGTCTTTTGTCGAGGATCACTGTTTACAGTGCCATCATAGCTCCATCGTAGATAATTCAAACCTTCTTGATGAAAAACGTCTTATCTAAATCACTGTCAGTTTCAGATGTTAAATAATCACATCCGGCTATAAATTTACTCTAATTAAACCGTTAGCAGGCATT
>NZ_JNKD01000039.1:0-29190 GCF_000701925.1 Ruminobacter sp. RM87
CTAAGACATCGCATCCATTCAGCAGAAGCAAAAGGCATTCAACTGCCGTTTGACTCAGTACCCAAAATGCTGTCTTCACTGTCAAATATAACTCAGACGATATTCCCAGACGGAGGATATTTCTCTGAAATAGTAGGAAAGAAGAAGGAGCTGTTTGAAGGATTGGAAATTCCATTTCCGGAGCCTGAGATGAATATAGAGTACGAGGAAGATGCTGCAACTGAAGCGGAGGATTAACCACTGAGAAAAATCCTCAGCATTGGAGTGCTGAGGATTTGTTGATTTGCCCATAGTTACACAAAAAAGTGCAAAGAATGGGATTACACCAAAAAAAGCCCCGGAATTTCATGCCGAAACTCCGGGGGCGTGCCTGTCATGACAGGCACCTGCATGCGTCGGTAATTACTTTTTAACGTTGAAGAGGAAGGTAATTACGTCACCGTCCTGAACAACATAGTCCTTACCTTCAGCTCTCATCTTGCCTGCTTCCTTGGCACCGGCTTCACCGTTGTAGGTGATATAGTCGTCATAGCTGATGGTATTGGCTCTGATAAAGCCCTTTTCAAAGTCGGTGTGAATCTTACCTGCCGCCTTAGGAGCGGTAGCACCTACAGGAATTGTCCATGCACGTACTTCCTTTTCACCAGCGGTGAAGTAGGTATGAAGCTTGAGAAGCTTGTAGCCTGCTCTGATTACACGGTTAAGACCCGGTTCTTCAAGGCCGAGGCTTTCAAGGAATTCCTGACGTTCATCGTCTTCCATTGAAGCGAGATCTGATTCAACAGCCGCACATACAGGAACGACAACAGCGCCTTCCTTGTCTGCGATAGCCTGAACTTCGTCCAGGTACTTGTTGTTGGTAAAGCCGTCTTCAGCTACGTTTGCAATATACATTGTAGGCTTCAGGGTAAGGAAGTTGCATTCACGGATTAAGGCCTTTTCCTCATCGGTAAGGTCAAGGGTCAGCAGCTTCTTGCAGTCATTGAGTACAGGAAGACATTTTTCGAGAACCTTTAAGGAAGCCTGGGCATCCTTGTCACCGCCCTTTGCCTTCTTCTCAAGACGATGAATTGCCTTTTCACAGGTATCAAGGTCAGCAAGGGCAAGTTCGGTATTGATGACTTCAATATCTTCTGAAGGATTAATCTTACCGCTTACGTGAATGATGTTCGGATCTTCAAAGCAGCGGACAACATGAGCAATGGCGTCGGTTTCCTTGATGTTCATAAGGAACTTGTTACCTAAACCTTCACCGTTTGACGCACCCTTTACCAGACCAGCGATATCAACGAATTCCATTGCTGTCGGAACAATCTTTAAAGGCTTGTCGATTTTTGCCAGTGCATTGAGTCTCGGATCCGGTACAGGAACCACACCGGTATTTGGTTCAATTGTACAGAACGGAAAATTTGCAGCTTCAATACCAGCCTTCGTTAATGCATTAAACAGTGTTGATTTACCAACGTTAGGTAAACCTACAATACCACAATTAAACCCCATTTATATATACTCCTAAAATTAACGAACTGCCTTGAAGCCATTCAGCTGATTGGTGGCTTTGGCAATATTCTGGGTAAACAGTACGCCGATTGAATCCAGAGCAGCCTTCTGAGCCTGTTCTATCAGCTCAGCCTCTGCCTTCGGCGGTTTGCCCAGTACAAAATTAATCATTTCCGCTCTGGTGGCGGGCTTGCCTATACCAATGCGTAATCTGTGAAAATTCTGACAGTTTCCCAGACAGGCGATAATGCTCTTGAGACCGTTGTGACCTCCAGGACCGCCGCCCAGTTTGAACTTTGCCACTCCCGGAGGAATATCCAGCTCATCATGAATAACCAGAATCTCTTCAGGCTTGATTTTGAAGAAATTGGCCAGAGGACCGATACAGTCCCCGCTTTTATTCATGTAGGTAGTCGGGAAAACCAGTCTTACTTCCTGACCTTCAATCATTCCGCGGCCGATTTCACCGTTATACTTGCTGTCAGGTCTGATGCTTATACCGTATTTATCGGCAATCATATTCAGCACGTCAACACCCATGTTGTGTCTGCTGTGCGCATATTCATTGCCCGGATTACCAAGTCCGGCAATCAATCTAATAGTCATGGAATCCTCTGAAAAAACAGGCATAGTCAGTTAATGATCATGCCTGTAAACAAATGAAAAAGCCGAATTATCAGCCTAACTGTACCGGAATGTCCTTACTGGTACGAACGATATCATTCTTTTCGTTAAGGTATACGAGACTTGGCTTGTGATCCTTAACTTCACTCTCATCAAAAATACCGTAGGCACAGATAATAACCTTATCACCGACGGCTGCCATTCTGGCTGCAGCGCCGTTTAAGGAAATCACCTTTGAGCCTCTTTCGGCAGCGATTGCATAGGTATGAAATCTGGCGCCGTTTTCTACAACATAGATATCAATCTGTTCATGCTCTGCAATACCGGCAGCATCTAAAAGATCCAAATCAATGCCGCAGGAACCTTCGTAGTTTAATACGGAGTGAGTAACCCTGGCCTGATGAAGCTTACCTCTGAGTAAAATCCTTTGCATTTTGTTACCTTACCTTATGCATGGAAAAATGATATTTTTACTAAATAGACTCCCTGCTGATACAGCATCAAATCATTTAATAAAAACATCACACTTCAATATTTATCGATTATAAAAAAAACACATTCATGGAAAACACCTGTTTTTCCGCCTTAACCTGAGCGTTTTAAGGTTATCTGTCCCCTGAAAACAAAACGGAATTTTCCAAAATTGTGCACATTATATATTAATCGACACTTATAAACAGCTAAAAATTGATTTTTTGACAAATTAAAAAATCATTTTTCCCCTGTTCACGGATATGACAGTCAGAACCGGCCGGAGGTTCATGCTCTTTAAGAACTTCAGCGGGACTCCGATATAAAAATTTTCTAATTCTCATGATAAACTTAAAAGTTTTTATTACCAATTCTTGAAAATAAACTGAGATATAAGCCAAAATAACCATGTCTGTATTATTAACTATTTTCAGACCGGTTTACATGCATAAAACCAGCAGTGAAAGATCAGACTTTTTAATTCAATGTTAAGAGGACTAATATGGGCAAGTTTGTTATCAGGGAAACCCAAACAGGTGTCAAATTTGATTTGAAAGCCACCAACGGTGAAGTTATTCTTACATCTGAAGTTTATTCAGGAGAAGCAGCCTGCAAAAAGGGCATTGAAAGCGTAAAGAAGAACGCTCCTGCGGCCGCCGTTGAAAATCAGACCGTTGAAGGTTATACCGTTCAGAAGCATCCTAAATTTGAAATCTATGCCGACAAAGCCGGTGAATTCCGTTTCAGACTGAAGGCAACCAACGGTGAAATCATCGGGGTAAGTGAAGGCTACAAAGCCCTTAAGAGTGCGGAAAACGGCATTGCCAGTGTTCAGAAGAACGCACCTGATGCCGACGTCGTTAAAGAATAATAAAGCTGAGTAATCTCAAAACTCACAATACTGATTATCATTTATTATGAACAGAAAAGCCGGAACCTGAAAAACAGGTACCGGCTTTTTCAGTTACGATATCCAACCGTTAGATCTGTCTGTCTACAACCAGATTGTCAATCAGACGAACCTTGCCGAGATATGCGGAAGCAAGAATAACCACCTTCTTTGAACCGGCGATTTCCGGATTAAGAGTCAGAGCGTCAACAACTGTAATGTCATCGGTTCTGAATCCCTTGTTGTCCAGAAGGTTGCAGGTTTCGTCAACCAGCCTGTTAACTTCATCGAGTGTTTTGGCGGTAACCAGCTTTTCAGCCAGAGCCTTAAGAGACTTGTTAAGAAGCGGGGCAATGGATCTTTCTGCCTGATTGAGAAGATTGTTGCGTGATGAATAGGCAAGACCGTCTTCGTAACGAACGATAGGTACTTCCACAATCTTCAGTTGGAAATTGAGATCCCTTACCATTTCCTTGATTAAGGCAACCTGCTGATAGTCCTTAAGACCGAAACATGCGAAATCAGGCTGAACAATATTGAAGAGCTTGCTCACAACTGTGGCAACACCTCTGAAATGACCTGGTCTTAAAGCACCTTCGAGACTGTTGCATAAATCAGGTACTTCAATATATGACTGGAAGTTAAGTCCCTGAGGATACATGATTTCGGGAGTTGGAGTGAATACGGCGTCAACCCCCGCCTTTTCCAGAAGAGCAAGGTCGTTTTCAAGGGTACGCGGATAGCTTTTCAGATCCTCTGCCCTGTCGAACTGCATAGGGTTAACGAATACGCTTACCACTACCCTGTCAGCAACTTTTTTGGCTTCTTCAACAAGAGCGAGATGCCCGCAGTGAAGATTACCCATGGTAGGAACCAGAGCAATGGTCTTAAGTTCCTTCTTAAAGCCTACAACTATATCTCTTATTTCTGTAATACTGTTAGCAACTTTCATAAAGCACTTCTTTTTTTTTGTATTTTCCGTTCAACAAAAATTTACGGGGCTTTTGACCTGATGTCCCGTCTTATTTAAAACTCTGTTCGTCTGCAGGATACTGACCTGATTCAACCATTGAAATATAAAGTTTTACCGCATCGGTTACATTACCGGTTTCCTTAAGGAAGTTAAAGGCGAACTTAGGAGTGTGTCCCACGGTAAATCCAAGAGCGTCATGCATTACCAGAACCTGACCGTCCGTCTGGTTACCGGCACCGATGCCGATTACAGGAATGCTGAGTTCTGAAGTGATTCTGGCTGCAAGATCCTTTGGCACGCATTCAAGTACAATCATTGAAGCACCTGCATCAGCCACGGCAAAACAGTCATCAATCAGACGCTGCGCCGCATCACCTCTTCCCTGAACCTTGTATCCGCCGAAGACATTCACTGACTGCGGGGTAAGACCGAGGTGACCGCATACGGGAACGCCGTTATTAACCAGTGTGCGGATGCCGTCCTTAAGGAAAGCGCCGCCTTCAATCTTCACCACATTGGCACCGGCACGCATAAGTTTTGCGGCATTGGCGCACATTGAGGCGGTATCACAGCAGGTCATGAAAGGCATGTCCGCAAGTATAAGGGCATTTGTAACACCGCGTCTTACGCAGGCGGTGTGATAGGCCATGTCATCAATGGTAACGGCCACTGTACTGTCACGTCCCTGAATGGTCATTCCCAGTGAATCACCGATAAGAATCGCACTGATACCGGCCTCATCAAATATACGAGCAAAAGTTGCATCATATGCAGTGATGGTTGCGAATTTCTTGTGTTCATCCTTGAGCTTCTTTAAAGTTGAAACCGTAATACTCATAAAAGCCTCCGTATCAGTTTTTCATTTAGAAACAACTGCAGAACATATACGATTCTGAAAATATTGAACAATAACCGCCACGTGCCGGTTAACGACGCTAAATTATAGCACAGCTGACCGCACAAAAAATCACAGAATTACGCAGAAAACTTTTTAATCGCCAAAGATTATAACGGGTTATAGTCCCATCCTATATTTGAACCAGGCCTTCAGGGCTCTCTGTTCAGGATGAAGATTCCGGCCGTATCTCTTGTTTTCCATATGAGACAGGCGTCTGATGGCCTTCATGTCAATTTCCGGCAGTTCAGGTACGGTATCCTTAAGCTTTCTGTTTTCGGAATGAGTAAACTCAGGATCAATTTCCAGCAGAGGAATAACCACGAAAGCCCTGTTCAGAATTTCAGGATGAGGAACCTTCAGCTCGTCATCATTAAAGCTCCGATCTCCGTAATAGAGAATATCCAGATCCATGGTTCTCTCGCCCCAGTGGCGCAGTCTGAGTCTGTGATGCCTGTTTTCAATATCAAACAGCATGTGCAGCAGCTCATGCGCCTCTCTGGTTGTTTCCAGCTCAACAACGGCATTTATGAAATAATTCTGATCCTGAGGACCTACAGGTCTGGTACTGTACAGAGAACTGCAGGCAGTCACCCTGGTATCAGGAAGTTCATTCAGCTCTTTCAGAGCATCAACCATATGCTGCTTGGAATTACCGAGATTTGATCCCATTCCGACATAAACTTTTACTGCTTCACTCATGTATACGTTATACCCCGTTTTTTTGTTGTTATCACCTGCCGGCATCTCATGAGGCCGAAGTGAAATTTTTAATAAGGTTCATGACCTGAGTGAAGTCATGAACGCTTGCGTTTCAGTATACTCTACAACTTGTTCCATATAACAAAACTGATTTGTATTTTCTCAACCTCAGTCAAATTATTCAACAATTGGAACAGGAAAGAACCTGCTCGTTAAACATTCAGGATTCTACATCCAGTCTATTGCAGACGGTTTTCTTCCTTTTGATTTTTCAGCTTTTTTCTTTGAGCTTCTTGTTCTGGCCTTCTCACCTTTGGATTTTCTGCGGGATTTCTTCTGTTCCTTTTTAAGAGCCTTTTCCCTTTCAACGGCTTTGGCCATTTCCTTGGCTCGTCTGCTGTTTTTGATTTCCATTTCCTCTATGGCCCGATCAATGTCGGCTTCAGCATTCCTGCCGCCGGATCCGGATTTTCCCCTGCTCCTGCGACGCAGAACGGCCAGTGCGCTCTGAACCTCATAATCCTCCTGCCAGCTGTCACAGGCCTCCTGCAGAGAGTCATCCATGAATGCACGCAGACGCATGAAATCCACGGCGGCTCTGAAGAACTTGTTGGCCAGAACATGATCCGCATTGTCGGCCCCGTCAAGACCACTGTCAAGGTCAGCCTGAAGTCTCCATATTTCCATAATGATTTCCTGAACCATGTTAGGGAAATTTGTAATGGACATCTGTGATGCGATAACCTTTGCTCCAATCAGATCGATCAGAGAACGTTCGGATGAATGCACGAAACCAGGTGCGGTACGCAGCTTGTTCAGCATGCTGTTTACCAGAGGCCAGAGAAGCACTGCATAAAGGAATGCCGGCATGTTCGGTTTACCCTGTCTGTGACGCATGTCGGAACGCTTGAGTGATTCACCGATGAAACCGTTGAAATAATCACTGTTGAACACCACGCCGTGTTCGGTAAGGAACAGCTTCATGATTCCGCTTTCCATCAGAATCTTAAAACTCCTGTAACCATAGCCGGACAGGAAAAACTTGTTCACTTCTTCAAACAGTCTGCTGCTGTTAATATTTCTGATAAGAGAGAAATTTCCCTCAAATCCCTTCATGGTGCGATCGGTAATTCTGAATCCGAGCTTGGCGGCAAAACGGTAGGCTCTGATGATTCTCGCGGGATCCTCATGAATGCGAACCTGCGGATCCCCTATCATATCTATGTTTCCCTTGAGAATATCGTAGTATCCGCCGTGGAAATCGTAAATCACGTGGCTCTTCGGAGAATAGTACAGGGCGTTTATACTGTAATCCCTGCGCTTTGAATCTTCTTCAATGCTGTCACCGTAGCTGTTGTCCCTGGTGAGCATACCGGTATCTCCGGCGCTTACCCTGCCGGAATCATTTTCCTCGTTGGATCTGAAGGTGGCCACTTCAATGATGACCTGGGAATCTCTCTGACCGAACACGCAGTGAACAATCTTGAAACGTCTGCCGATGATTCTTCTCTGACAGTTTTTCACAACCTTGCAGATCTGATTCGGTGTGGCGTTGGTGGTAACGTCAAAATCCTTCGGTTCCTCACCGATAATGAGATCTCTTACTCCGCCGCCTACTATATAAGCCTTGAAGCCGGCCCTGTTCAACTGGGAAACCACGCTGATGGCTTCAGGAAGAATGGCATTGTTGTCAATAAAATGAGCCTGAATCTGATACAGACATGAACCGTCCCTTAAAGCCACATCCTTTCTCTTTTTTGATTCGGCAACAACATCATAGGCATCAGCAACTAAAGACTGACTGACTTTGATTTTACTCAAAATAAACCCCTGCAAATAATTCAAAAAAACAAAAAGACGGAATTTAAGTGACGCGATTACGTAATCACGAAGAATAGAGACAGACAGCTGAACCGCCGGTTACCGCGGTCTGTGAATAACAGACGTGGCTGTTCACAGATAAAAAACGAGGCTTTCACGGCACCTGCTGTTCAGATTTATATCAGACTCATAAAAAAGCTGACAAAGGACAGATGATTCCATCCACCGAAACCGCGAGGACGATACCATTCTGAAAAAGCCGTTATTCCCGTCACCGCCCCGGAACATCTTCCGAAACATGAAAGTCTGCTCACGTTTTAGGCATATACACATGCACAACGGTACAGAGCTTTCATCACTACGGGAAAAAAGAGTCTGTTAAGGCCGGATTTAACAACAGCCGTAGGATTCGCATAAGCAAACTTGATAATGTCAGAACATTAACTTTTATATTCTCGTGAAAGTATAAAAGTTAACTTTCTTTTATCCTGCCTGCTGAATGTTTTACTGCGGCTGAAGCCAATCAGTCACCATCTGACTAAAATTCCGTCCGAACGGACAATACCCGTTCGCAAAAAACACGCTCATTCTATCACAATTATTCAAAAAGTAACCTTATTCATACCTTATACATGCAGGTCACAGTCATGTCACTGCCGGATACTTTTGACAAAACATCCGACACCGTCGGCATTTTCGGGACTGTTCATGATAAAAAAAATAATTTTGTTAATCAGGCTGACTCGGAATTCCGACGTACGCCATTAAGGTTCAGCTCATAATTTATCCAGTCAGAAATATGTCAGTATCAACTTCACGGAACACAAAATAATCAATATTAAAAAAAGATACCTAAAATCAGACAAAAAACAACCAAACTAACCTATTTTGTAAAAATTTAACAAAAAAGTATTGACGAACTGAGAATAAACTTGCATAATGCACCCACTTTTTAGTTAGGTGCTGACAGGCACAGCGAAGGATTAAATGGCTATGTAGCTCAGTTGGTTAGAGCATCGCACTCATAATGCGGGGGTCACCAGTTCGAATCTAGTCATAGCCACCACAATCAGTGATAGGGGTATCGTCAAGCGGTAAGACCCAGGGTTTTGATCCCTGTATGCGCTGGTTCGAATCCAGCTACCCCTGCCACCACAAAACTAAAAAATGCATTAAGTTGGGGTATCGCCAAGTGGTAAGGCAGCGGATTCTGATTCCGCCATCCCAAGGTTCGAATCCTTGTACCCCAGCCATAATGGCTACGTAGCTCAGTTGGTTAGAGCATCGCACTCATAATGCGGGGGTCACTAGTTCGATTCTAGTCGTAGCTACCATCTCTTAAGTTGGGGTATCGCCAAGTGGTAAGGCAGCGGATTCTGATTCCGCCATCCCAAGGTTCGAATCCTTGTACCCCAGCCATTCACTTAAAATTCCTTTTATACAGACACGGACTCATCTTAATCGGTTTTACTGTTTATTCCATCAGTTTTATCGGCATTACACTGCCTCTCACTACTGTTTTAAATCTCTACCGTTCTCTGACAACCGATAATCGTGAATCATCATTATCCTGCCGTTTAATCTTCCCGATACGGAATCACGGTGAGCAGAGAAGGTCTTAAACACCCGCCATTAATATCAACGCTTTGACAATAAAGTATGGTAAAATACCCCCTCAAAAATGTTAGCCGGCGAATATTCCCGACTAACCATACCAATTTAGTAGTAATACCTTGATTTCCGGACCATCCATAACTGACATGAATAAATTTTTTATCCAGACCTGGGGCTGTCAGATGAATGAATACGATTCATCACGCCTTATAGACCTAATGATTAACACCGGCTACGAACAGACCGAGGACATCACCGAAGCTGACGTGGTGATTCTGGTTACCTGCGCCATTCGTGAAAAGGCTCAGGACAAGGTGTTTAACCAGCTGTTCAGCTGGCAGCACAAGAAACAGTATAAGGAAGGCGCCGTCATCTGTGTCGGTGGCTGTGTGGCCTCCCAGGAGGGCGAAGCCGTTCTGAAGCGTGCTCCGATGGTAAGCGTCGTATTCGGACCGCAGACCATTCACCGTGTTCCAAACATGGTGGAAAAAGTTGTAAGCACCGGAGAAAGACTGGTGGATGTTTCTTTCCCTGAAGTGGAAAAGTTTGATTTTCTGCCCAGTCCAAAATCCCGCGGTCATGCCACTGCCTTCGTTACCATCATGGAAGGATGTTCAAACTTCTGCAGCTACTGCGTGGTTCCATACACCAGAGGTGCTGAATTCAGCAGAAATCTCAGGGAGATACTGGATGAAATCAGAACCCTTACAGCTCAGGGCGTAAAGGAAATTAATCTCATCGGACAGAACGTAAACTCATACAACGGCAAAGATGAAGACGGAAACACCGTAACCTTTGCAGAGCTTCTGTACCACGTTGCCGGAATTGAAGGTGTGGAACGAATCAGATTCACCACCTCCAATCCTCATGATTTCACCGATGAGATAATTCAGGCCTTTGCCGATCTGCCTCAGATTGCCAATGCCATCCATCTTCCGGTTCAGAACGGTTCTGACAGAATACTCAAGGCCATGAACCGCAAGTATGACAGAAACAGATACATTGACGTGGTTACCCGTCTCAGACAGGTAAGACCCGATATCTACATCAGCACCGATTTTATCGTAGGTTTTCCGGGAGAAACCGATGAAGATTTCGAACAGACAATGGAGCTGATTGAAACCGTAAAATTCGATCAGAGCTTCAGCTTCATCTATTCTCCAAGACCTAACACTCCTGCCGCCAAAATGGAAGACAAGACTCCGCTGATGACCAAAAAGGAAAGACTGTACCGTCTTCAGGCAGCCATCAACAACCAGGCCCAGCAGTACAGCCGCGAAATGCTCGGTTCAGTACAGAAAGTGCTGGTAGACGGTCTGTCAGTGCGCGATGCCGAGGAATTAAGCGGCAGAACCGACAACAACCGTACGGTGAACTTCAAGGGCAGTCCTGAACTTATCGGCAGTTTTGTTTACGTAAAGATAACGGATGTTCTCACCCACACCCTGCGCGGTGAGTTAATTGAAGAACAGTAATAATCAGAAAAATGAAAACACCATCTAACAACATGATTACTCTGAAGACCATTCTTGAACCGGTCAGCAGAGATCGTCTGGCAAGTCTGTGCGGACCGCTTGACGATAATTTAAAGCATATTGAACGCCGTCTCGGTGTGCAGATAAGTTACAGAAATGAGAATTTCAGCATTACCGGCACCGAACCGCGCGCCAAAGCCGCAACCAGACTAATTAATGAGCTGTACATTGAAACAGCCCCGGTAAGAGGCAGTAAGGTTCATGATCTTACTCCCGACGAAGTGCATCTTGCCATTTCCGAAGCCAGGGTTCTTGATGATGACTCGGAAGAAAACCAGTCTGCAATCTCAGAAGAGCTAAACGAACTCTACCAGAAGGCTGTTACCATCAAGACCAAGCGCGGTATCGTAAAGCCCCGTTCAGGCAACCAGACTGAATACATCTCCAATATTCTGTCTCATGACATCAGCTTCGGCATCGGACCTGCCGGTACCGGTAAAACCTACCTTGCCGTTGCAGCCGCCGTTGATGCTCTTGAAAAACAGGAAGTAAGACGTATTCTTCTTACCAGACCTGCCGTTGAGGCTGGCGAAAAACTCGGCTTCCTTCCTGGTGATCTGAATCAGAAGGTTGATCCGTATTTAAGACCTTTATATGACGCCCTTTTCGAAATGCTCGGTTTTGAAAAGGTGGAAAAGCTGATGGAGCATCAGATCATTGAAGTTGCCCCTCTCGCATACATGCGCGGACGTACACTCAATGACTCCTTTATCATTCTTGATGAAAGCCAGAACACCACCATCGAACAGATGAAGATGTTCCTGACCCGTATCGGTTTCAATTCCAGAGCGGTAATCACCGGGGACATCACCCAGATCGACCTGCCCCGCAACGTCAAGTCCGGTCTCAAGCACGCCATTGAGGTTTTAAGCGAAGTTGATGAAATCAGCTTCAACTTTTTCACCTCAAATGATGTTGTAAGACACCCTATCGTGGCTAAAATAGTCAGAGCCTACGAAAAGTTCGACATGATGCAGAAATCGGAAAAGACTGACAGAAGCGAAAAGGCCGCAAAGAATCCGGCCGGACAGTCTGCCGAAGCCGTAAATGAAACGGCCTCACAGACCGCAGACAATGACAGATAACGCATAAGCGGAGTTATTATGAGTACTGAAACCAATAAAGACGAAGAATATATCGAAGGTCCCATTTCCATAGATCTTCAGTATGCGGTGGAGGATCGCAGCAATCTTCCATCAATTGACAGTCTGCTTAAGTATGCGACTGCAGCCATTACCGGATTCAGACCAGAGGCGGAAATCACCATCCGCATCGTTGAACCTGATGAAAGCCATCAGCTGAATCTTGAATACCGCGGCAAGGATCGCCCTACCAACGTACTGTCATTTCCTGCAACCGAAGATGATGACGTATTCTTCTTCGATGATGAGGATGAGGAAGACGGAGACTTTGACGAGAGTCTTCAGGAAGATGAAACCGAAGCTGACGAATCCGCGGAAGAGGAATTCACCACTGACGTGGATCCTGAAGAACTGAAAAACGCCGAAGAGGAAGACGAGGATGAACAGAATCCTTTCGACAGCCTTTACATCGGTGACCTGGTTATCTGCCGAGACGTGGTGGAAAGAGAAGCCAGAGAACAGAACAAGCCTCTTGAAGCCCACTGGGCCCATATGGTGGTACACGGATGTCTGCACCTTCTCGGCTTCGACCACATAGATGATGAGGAAGCTGAAGAAATGGAAGGTCATGAAACTGAAATCATGCTTTCCCTGGGTTTTGCAGATCCTTATCAGGAAGATGAATACTAACCTGTTCCTTTTCTGAAAAAATCGGCCGGTGCGACTTGACTGAATCGGCCGTATTTTCCGCATAAAGTATTCTCAGACCCGTCTTTTCCGCAGAATATCGGGAATTACGGATATAAAAGATAATATTTAAATCAAAACTTTTGAAAAAAATATTAAACGCTGCCCCCATGCTGTTATATAATGGCGGAAGCTTTATATTTCATACTACATGGAGCGGTTCAACCGAAATATATTTATATGAGTAGCGACGATAGCTATCCGCATTCGAAAAACAATCATCACAGACCGGAAAACTGGATAAACCGTATAGGACACATCATCAAGGGTGATCCTGCAGACAAGGAAGATCTGGCAGAAATCATTACCGATGCCGGCGAAAGAGAAATCATTGACGAAGATACCGAAGACATGCTCAAGGGCGTGTTTGAAATATCAGAACTCCGTGTAAGGGACATCATGATTCCGAGATCCCAGATGGTAACCATCAGCGCAGAATATTCAATTGACCGCGCGGCTTCCGAAATCATCAAATCAGGACATTCAAGATATCCGGTCATTCACGAGGACAAGGATCATATTGAAGGCATTCTTCTGGCAAAGGATCTTCTGAAATTCGTTGTCAATCAGGATAAGAATGCCAAGCTGACCGACATCATCCGTCCTGCCGTGGTGGTTCCGGAAAGCAAGCATGTTGACCGCCTGCTCAAGGAATTTCAGCAGTGCCGCTACCACATGGCCATTGTTGTTGATGAATACGGCGGAGTATCAGGACTTGTAACCATCGAGGACATACTTGAACTCATCGTCGGTGAAATCGAGGACGAATACGACAACGACGATGATGAACAGGATGAAATCGTACAGGTGAACGACAACACCTATCATATCGCCAGTCTGACTTCCATTGAAAACTTCAACAGAAAATTCAATACCTCCTACACTGATGACGAATATGACACCATAGGAGGCATGGTGATGCATGCCATCGGTCATCTCCCGGTCAAGGGTGAAACCGTGCACATTGACAATTTCGAATTCAAGATTCTGTCAACCGTAAGACATTCGACAAGTCTGCTGCAGCTCACCATTCATCCTGAAGAGGAAATCTGACGCACCTCCACTTTACATGACAGGATATCACCGGACTGCGGTGATATCCTGTTTTTTATCAGAACGGAATCAGCCGGCAGACTTTTTCCGTCTTGTACTAAACGCCCCCTGTCTATATAATACCGGAATACAGTAATGATAAAGATATATACAGATTTTTAGCGTTTTCAATATGTTTCACATAAACAGCAAATACAAGTTACTCACCGGATGCATTATCAGTGCCCTGGCCGGCTTTGTCACCACTCTGGGTTTTGCACCTGCAGACATGTGGTATTTAAGTCTTGCGGGAATTTTCAGTTTCGGATTTGTCTACGCAGGCAACACCACCCCCCGCCGTTCGGCACTGACTACCCTGATATTCTTCTTTGTCATGCACATGTGCGCGGTATCATGGCTCACCTCAGTCATGACCGGCTATGGAGAAATGTCATACGCGCTGGCTATTGGAGTTCTCATACTCTTCAGTCTCTACCTCTCCCTGTTTCCTACTCTTGCAGGTTATGCGGCCCACAGACTCTGCGCCGGCATGCCGACCGTCCGCAATCTGGTTCTTTTCCCTTCCCTTATTGTCCTTGCTGAAATAATCAACAGCGTGCTGTTCACAGGCTTCGGATGGGATCTTCTCGGTTACACCCAGATTGATTCCTTCTTCAGTGCCTACGCTCCTCTAATCGGGGTTCAGGGCATGTCTCTGATTATGCTTAACGTAATCATGGGGTTCGTTTATGCATGCAGACGCAGATATATAGGTCATGCAGTCATCCCTACCGTTCTCATTATATTCGGGCTCAGCATGCAGAACTTTGAATATACCAGAGTGGGCAATCCCGTAAAGGCTGCTCTGATACAGGGAAACGTCAGCACTTCTGTTCACTGGAGTCAGGATTCCGTATGGGAGGAACTGGAAATCTACATTCAGGAAATGCGTTCCAATCTCGATACCGAAATCATGGTATGGCCGGAATCAGCCATTCCGGATCTGGAAAACAACATGGAAAAGCTCAAGGTACTGAGCATGCTTGATTATGAAGCCAAATACAATAATATCGGGCTGATTACCGGCATTCAGTACTACGATGTGGCCAAACAGCAGTTTTTCAACAGCATGCTCGGTATCGGAGTCATTGATAAAAAGAAGGAACGTCAGTATACCTTCGGTGAAGGCAACAGATACTATAAACGCCATCTGGTTCCTATCGGCGAATTCGTGCCTTTTGAATGGCTCCTGAGACAGATGGGACCTATTTTCAACATGCCGATGAGCTCTTTTACCAGGGGCAGCGACGTTCAGGAAAACATCATGGTGCAGGATCTCAACGTGGCATCCGCCATCTGTTATGAAATGGTATATAACAACGAGCTCAGGGATCAGGTGAATGAGAAGTCAAATCTCATCGTTACCGTAAGTAATGACGGATGGTTCAATTATACCGACGCGCCGATGCAGCACCTGTACATAGCAAGACTCAGAGCAAAGGAATTCGGCAAACCGGTTCTCAGAGCCACAAACAACGGTATCACTGCGGTTATTGATCATCAGGGAAACATCGTAAAAACCATCCCTGCAAATATCACTGCAACCCTGAGAGCTGAATTCAGACCTACATACGGTGAAACTCCGTTCTCACGCTTCGGTTCGTCATTCGTATATTTCTACATCGGACTGACACTGCTGCACACCGTTATTGCCAGACTGAGATACAGAAACATGATATCAAACAGACCTTCTCAGCAGATCTAGGCATTCCAGGCATCGTAAAAAAAGGCTGCATATCATAATGATACGCAGCCTTCCGTTTATCGGAAATAAGGGACGTAACCGTCCCTTATTTTTTCTTTAGAATTCAATCGGATTCAGCAGCTGAGGCATACCGTTACGGGTATTGAAATACTCGTCCAGAAGACTCTTGTTTACCTTGTGATTATTCAGAAAAGCGGCGATGGCCGGTTTTACGTGAATAGGAGAATAACCTGTTGAATTCAGATCAGATTCATTAGTGGACAGCGGCTGATGAACTTCAATGTAGATACCGCCGTTAGGTTCCTCGGTTACCTTTACCGGTTCATTGATGAACTGAACTCTGGTATTAACCGGAACATTGTTGAACAGATATTCAATATCAGGATCACGCAGACGGATACATCCGTGGCTTACACGCAGACCGATACCGAAATCGGCATTGGTACCGTGAATGGCATACAGGCGTCCCACGTAAAGAGCGTAAAGTCCCATAGGATTGTCCTTGCCGGCAGGAACAACAGCAGGCAGAGGTTCACCCATGGCTGCATATTCGGCTCTGGTCTGAGCAGTCGGAGTCCAGGTAGGTCCGGCCTTCTTGCGTTCAACCTTGGTAATCCAGTCAACAGGAGTATCCTTGCCAAGCTGACCGATACCTACCGGAAGCACGTCAACCACGCCGTCATGATAGTAATACAGTCTCATTTCAGCCGTGTTTACCACAATGCCTTCGTGCACGGTGTCTGGCAGAATAAGCTGCTGAGGAATAATAATGGTACTGCCCGGCTTTGGTGAATAAGGATCCACTTTTGGATTGGCTTCAAGCATATTGCTGAAGCCCTGCTGATACTGTGCCGCAATGGCTTCAAGAGAGGTGTTGTTTCCGGGAACCCTGGTAACCAGAACTTCACCGACCAGACGACTGCCGTCCGCAGGAACCTTGTAGGTTACAGCCTGTGCATTAACACATGTGGCAGCAACCGCCATACCGATAAGAGATTTTAACAGTTTCATAAAAAACCTTATTTTAAACTGAGTTTTCTGATAATTCCCAGGCAGTTCAATACCACGCCTCTTAAGAAATTATCCATAACAGCAACCAGAGTAAATGATGAATTCTGCCCCTTTAAAGCTCTGATACGGGAGATATAAAGTTTATCTTCCTTCTTACCGAACTTCACCGGAGTGATTTCCTCATCATCCACAATTTCAACTCCCGGAGCAGCCGCGATGAGCTCCTTGAATTCATCCAGAGAGATGTCTTCCCTGAAGGAAATGTTGAGGCTCAGTGTGTGTCCGTAGAATACGGGAACAACCATGGAGGTCAGATTAATGACATCCGCGGTTTCTCCAAGCACCTGCTTCAGTTCGGCAATCACATTGTTCTCATGAGTGGTAGTATCGTCATAATTGATGTCACCTACGGCTGTATGAACATTGAAGGCCATCTGGCTCGGGAAAATGCGGGGAGCGATATCTCTCATGTTGAACAGGGAAATTGACTCACGTGCAAGCTCGGCGGTACCGCTGTCACCTACTCCTGAAACAGATTCCATCATTACGGCACTGACCGAACTGATGTCAGCTCTTTCGGAAACAGGCTTGAGAATAAGTGAAAGCATGGTAGCTTCGGAACTCATTGGCACGATGTAATCGGCATCATATACGAAGTCGGTATCGGCATCTGCCAGACCGTCCACGAACAGTCTGCCGTCATTGACGTTAACTTCACCGGCATCGACAACCACCAAACCGTTTTTTCTGGCCTGGGCTACCAGCCTGTCGGCTTCACTGTAGTTACCGGCGATCAGCAGAACCGTTGCGGTTTCAGGTTCGAAATCATCAACCCTGCGGATCTGATAATTCTTACCTCGGTAGCTGATGGCATCATAGTCTTCCGCCGTATATGACAGAGGAATGTAATCAGCAAGTTCAATACCTTCATCTTCCATTGACTCAATGAGAGCCTTACCTACATCAGTATCATAGCCTAACAGTGCAAGTTTAATTTCAGCCATTGTTTTTCCTCAAATAAAAACCAAACAAGGAGAATTGTGTGAGCATTATAACAAATCAGACCGTACATGACCTAACTGAGACAATTTAATTTAAAAAAATTAATGCCATTCCGTAATCTGAATGAGGAACATACCGTCATCACAATCACCGTAAAACGTAAAAAAGCCGGTTCTTCACGGGAATTGTTGGGAATGTAAATATTGAAGAAGGGGCAAAAGTATTCTAGTATTTAAGTTACCACACAAAGTAGGCATGGACTATTTTTTGTCTCCTCGCTATCAGAAACTTACACATTCACCTCTGTTTTGCTCAAAAAACATCCTGAAAACCGTCTAACGGAATGATTAGACGGTTTTCAGGAAAGGGTTAATTAAAAAAATTATCAGCAGTTTTTCAGGCTTTCAACAAAAAGTCAGTTTCCGGAAATTCCTGAATATTTAATGAAATTCATGCAGAAACAGCGGATCAGAAGCTTGAGGAATCTGGGATTTTTAGGAGAATCCGTGTCTTCGGAATCACTGTCCCAATAGGCATGGCATTTTTGAGATGTGTTCTGCGGAAGGTTCGTGTTATCCGCAGGAATGCCACCTGCATTCCATTCAGAAGAACGGTTACTGCAGTAATTATCATCAGCCTTTTCATCATTCGGAAGATCGTATTCAGATTGTTCATCATTGTACCACCACATTTCATCGCGGATTTTAAACAGACTGTATCCGCCGAATCCCATATTTCCGTAATAATTTATGCGTATGGATCCGTCTTTAATTTCAACGGAAGAAATCCCCAGAGATTTTTCATTTATGGCAGAATCCGCATCTTCAGGAGCAATGATTTTTCCGGTATTTTCTGAATCACACCACTCACCGTCGATCATCAGATGACGGCAGCAGGCACAAAGAACAAAGTACAGGGTGTCAGCTACAGACATTCCGTGAAAAGGAATGATATCCGCCCCCCACAGTAACGGATCGGTTGATTCGGCAACTTCCGCAGCCATTGAAATAAACATATTCCCAAAATTTGAATCCGTTTTATCAGAATCATCCTGTCTGCATTGTTCATAATCACTGAAGATTGCCGGCGGATTATCTCTGAACCGCTGCATGCCTTCATCATAACTGTCAGCCAGTTTGACGAGTCTTGCACTTTCCTTGATTTTTCCGCGTCTCCAGACTATTTCCAGTCCTTCGCCATGTTTTTCGCAGGACTTAAAAGCCCTGAAGCCGTAGATTCTTACTTCATGATGAGATACCGCATCGGTGCCTGATGAAGAATTTAAAACTGAATTTCTGTACATATCCGCCTCCGTTAAAAAAACGATAATTTATCTATGCGTATTTTTATTATACCCAATAATTTTATATCTTATATGGACTATATTCAAAAATTCATCATTTTTCTGAAGACGTGTACCAGAAAGCTTCCGAACCTAAAAAACTTATCGTGGTAAAGGGAGCCACTCATGTGGATCTGTATGATCAGATGAACAAAATACCATTTGATGAAATTGATAACTTCTTCAGAACAAACCTTAAGTAAAAGAGCTGTAAATATGGAATGATCTCTCTGATACAAAGACTGAGAACCTGACGGAACCATAACCGCAAATTTTAAACAGGCTCATGACCGTTACGGCATGGGCCTGTTTCATACCTGCACGTAATTGCGTTCCACTAAGAACAACAGTTCCTGACCTGCTGTGCCGGACAGGATGCATGTTTACTGCTCAGATTCTAAAGAGTTCTGATTCTCTCGATTGCTTCTACGCTGTTTTCATAGGTACCGAAAGCCGTGAGTCTGAAGAAGCCCTCTCCGTTAGGTCCGAAACCTGACCCCGGAGTACCGACAATTCGTGCCCTGTTAAGAAGAAGATCGAAGAATTCCCAGCTTGATAATCCGTGAGGTGTTTTCAGCCAGATATAAGGCGCATTTTCACCGCCGTATACGGTATAACCTGCATCTTTAAGAGCAGTTTTAAGGAACAGAGCATTTTTCATGTAGGTTGCAATCTGTTCTTTTATCTGTTTATTTCCCTCAGGTGAATAAACGGCTTCACCCGCTCTTTGTATAATGTACGGAGCGCCGTTATATTTGGTGCCGTGTCTTCTGGCCCACATGGCATGAACGGATTTATCAGACAGTTTCAGTTTTTTGGATATAACGGTATAGCCAAGTCTTAAACCGGTAAAGCCTGCATTCTTAGAAAATGATCTGAACTCAATCGCACAGTATTCTGCACCGCTGCATTCAAAGATACTGTGAGGAAGAGTATCATCGTTTATGTAAGCTTCATAAGCAGCATCATACAGAATAACCGCACCGATTTTTAATGCATAATCCACCCATGCCTGCAACCTTTCTTTTGTTATGGCAACACCTGTCGGGTTGTTAGGGAAACAAAGGTAAATCAAATCAGGGTTAATCTTAGGAAAATCAGGTATAAATCCGTTAGACTCAGTGCATGGCATATAGATCAGTCTGTTGTAGATTCTATTCTCTTCACTGAAATCCCCTGCACGACCAGCCATTACATTTGAATCAACATATACGGGATATACAGGATCACAAACAGCCACCAGACTGTTCTGATCGAAAATTTCCTGTATATTTGAGCAGTCACTTTTCGCACCGTCAGAAACAAAAATTTCATCCGGTTCAATACTGATCCCCCTTTTTTTAAACTCATTCTCGGCAATGGCGGTTCTTAAAAATTCATAACCGAGATCCGGAGCGTAACCGTGAAAGGTATTTGCCGCACCCATTTCGTCAACGGCATTGTGCATGGCTTTTAATATTGCAGGAGCAATAGGCTGGGTAACATCACCGATGCCGAGTTTTATCAGTCCGGCATTAGGATTATCGGCTTCAAATTCACGTACTTTTCGTGCGACTGTCTGAAAAAGATAGGATCCCTGTAATTTTAAGTAATTTTCATTTATTTTTGCCATTTTATTCCACCAATTATTCCTTCACGGATTAAACTTCTATCTCGCCTTCAAATACAAATTCGGCAGCCCCGGTCATATATACCGGATGACCGATGCCTTCCCATTTAATTTTTAATTTACCGCCAAGCAGATGAACGGTTATCTCATGATCAGTGCAGCCGTTTAAAACACCTGCCACGGCAGTTGCACAGGCACCGGTACCGCATGCAAATGTTTCACCGGTCCCCCTCTCCCATACGCGCATTTTTACATTCTTGCGGTCTATAATCTGAATAAATTCAGTATTAACACGTTTTGGGAAGGATGGATGGTTTTCAAAATGTCTGCCCAGACTTTCCAGTGGGAAATTATCGACATCATCAACATAGATGACTGAGTGAGGATTTCCCATAGACACACAGGTATGGAAATAAACCTTGCCTTCCACTTCAATAGGTTCATTAACAACTGTCTTTTTTTCACTTATTACGGGAATGTTCTCAGATTCCAGAACGGGCAGTCCCATGTCAACGCAGACACCGTTTACTTTCCGTGTCTGACTGTTCTCATCAACATCAAGCCAGATTTTTTTTATTTTTCCGGCAGAAATAATGCGGAATTCTTTTTTATCGGTTAATCCTTTTCCATAGACATACACGGCAACACAGCGTATACCGTTACCGCACATTTCACCTCTGCTGCCGTCTGCATTGTACATTTCCATTTCAAAATCGGCCTGATCGGAAGGATTAATGAAAATCACTCCGTCACCGCCGACCCCAAAATGTCGATCAGAAAGTTTTTTCACGATCTCAACTTTCTTTTCCGGAGAAAAGTTTACCTCTGCCCCGTTGATATAGACATAGTCATTTCCGCAGCCCTGCATTTTTGTAAATTTCATATCGTTATCTCTTATCCTATAATAACTTTAAAAATCATTTTTGCGCGTCACAAAGCCCCATTGATTCAACGTATAGTCTTATACATCTCTTCACCCAGCACCCGTATAAAAGAACCTTCCGATAACCAAATAATCAAATGTACGGTTTGTCTCCGTATACGGGATATTACTGTACAGCCAATTATTTTTTCATCAGGATTAAAGGTTCAGATTATTATTTACCGCTATTTCCGTAGTTGGATAACACACGGGCGGAAGGATCATTAACATTACATCCTTCCCATTGCTTATTAGGCATCCAGAAGTCTTTTATCATCTGTGACTGACCAGGATAATATTTTTCAAAAATTTCACGATACAGCAGCGATTCCTTGGTAAACGGCGCTGCATGAGTGTACTGTCCGCGCTTTCGTTCAAACTCGGCATCATCGTACTGTTCCTCAGCATATGCCTTTAAATGGTCAACCATGGAGTGACCGACGGCATCGGAAAATGCAGCCTTTTCTCTCCAAAGAATTTCCGGAGGGAGATAATCAAGACCTTCAAATGCATGACGAAGCAGATATTTACCTTTGTTATAATGATTACGTTTCATCTCAGGATCAATGGACATAACGTAGTGAACGAAATCAAGATCTCCAAAAGGAACACGTGCTTCTAAAGAATTTGATGAAATACATCTGTCCGCACGAAGAACATCGTACATGTGAAGTTCACGAACCCTCTTCTCAGCCTCTTTCTGGAATTCAGCCGCAGACGGAGCGAAATCAGTGTATTTGTAGCCGAAAAGTTCATCAGAAACCTCGCCTGTCAGAATTACTCTTAAATCAGTGGTTTCGTGAATTGCCTTGCAAAGCAGGTACATGCCCATGCTGGCACGGATAGTCGTAATATCGAAGGTACCGAGAGTATAGATAACATGTTCGAGTGAATTTATAACGTCATCTCTGGTAATAATAATTTCCGTATGATCAGCCTTCAGGTACTCAGCAGTCTGTTTTGCATATTTGAGATCAATTGCATCCTCTCTCATACCGATGGCAAAGGTCTTAATCGGATGTTCACTCTTTCTGGCGGCTATACTGCAGACCAGTGAGGAATCCAGACCGCCCGAAAGAAGAAAGCCTACCTTTGCATCTGATACCAGGCGTTTTTCAACACCGGCAATAAGCAGTTCTCTTATTTTTGTACAAACGGTTTCCAGCTGATCATCACGCAATTTCTCATCCGGTCTGGCAATATCGCAGTAACAGATAAATTCACCATTTTCGTAATAATGTCCTGGAGGGAAAGGTAAAATCTTTCCGTCCACAAGATCTGTCAAACACTTGGGCTCACTTGCAAATACAATATCATGAGCTTTGGTATAGCCGTAGTATAAAGGACGAATTCCGATAGGGTCACGGGCCGCAATCCATTTGTTGGAATTGTGATCATAAATAACACAGGCGAACTCGGCATCAAGCTTTTCAAACATTCCGGTGCCATACTCTTTATACATAGGTAAAAGCACTTCACAGTCGCTGCCGCTTGCAAACTGATAACCACGCTGTTTCAGTTCGCTTTTGATTTCTTCAAAACGATAGATTTCGCCGTTACACGCACAATAATCCCCATCCAGTTCAAACGGCTGCATTCCGTCAGGAGTCAATCCCATTATGGAAAGCCGCTGAAATCCCATTAATCCGTCACCTACCTTTAAGGCTCTGGAATCATCCGGACCTCTTGAAGTGCTTTTCAGCATTGAACTTTTGAGTGTTTCAGGATCTACTGACGGGCCACAAACAGAAAATATACAACACATATACGATACAATCCTTAATAATATGGGAATTTGATTAAATTTCTATCAGATTCCAGACATTTTTATAAAGAAAACAGAATTTATTTTACAGAAAACAGGAGTTCGCCATAGGATGGCAACGACCAATATGCTCTTGAAACGTATGTCTCAGCTTTATCAGCCGGACTGCGTAATTCCTGCATTTTAGGGAGGATCTGATCACGAATAAGGTGACTTTCCTTGATAATGTAAACCAAGTCCGGTTTTGCACCTGCTTCGATGTTTTTCTCAGTGATGAATAAACGTCACTGCTTAAAACTGATCGCATAATACGATCATCGAATACCATATAATCAAAATATTCGGAACAGAACCATTGTCATAATCAACCCCTTAATGTCAATTTCCGTGAATTAAAAACAATTTTTTCTTTAATTTCACTTATGTTAATACCGCTTTGGCTTTGTAATCTTTAATATATTTGTATATTTTTCTTTTTCAGAACATGGTCCTTAAGATATTTATCAGCCAATCGTGACATTCTTTAAGAGCTATGTTCTTTTACAATCATCTGCTAGAATTATAGTCATCTTTTATCTACAAATAAAATACTATAACAATACCTTTTAGGAGGCTTCTGGCATGATAGTGAAAAATCATGTCATCTTAATTAACTGTTAGAAATTAAAAAAGCCGCCTGTTATCCTTTAATAAACCATTACTTAAAGGAGTGCTAACAGATGGATTCAGCTGATACATTATGCAAAAAATTGCTCGGTGTCAAGTCCGCAGTTGTAACCGGACACGATTTTTATCAGGATTCAGACGGACTTAACCATCTTCGGATTCATGCTCGACCAAGTAAAAGGCATGAGAACGATTGTCCATTCTGCCATCGACATTGCAGGTTTTACGATATTCAGACACATTCTCCCCGTATCTGGCGTTCCCTTGACTGGAGCGGAACTCTGGTAGAGGTTGAGCTATGAGGTTAAATCTGACGAGATGTTGCTGACGGTTCATCGCTGGTTTGCTCGAAAATCCTGTCCGGGAAACTGGCTATTTGAAAGAATGACCAGTTTTGCTGACGAGGTTAATGGCAAACTGTGAAAAGAAGAAACAAAAAAATTTTAAAAACTTGAAATAATTCAATTAAAATAATATTTTTGGAATAAAAGGTTAAAAATAGCATTTAAAAGAGGTTGTTATGCTGATTGAGTTTCGAATTCAGAACTTTCTGTCATTCAAAGAACTGCAGACCTTTACTATGGTAAAAAGCAAAAGCAGCGAACGTCCAGGGAATGCCTTTCCAATCATGGCTGAAAAAGAGTTCAGTCTGCTTAAGAGCGCCGCAGTGTATGGACCAAATTCCTGCGGTAAATCCAACTTCCTGAAGGCTCTTTCCGCTATGAAAGGTATTGTTACCACTACTCTGCAGCGAGGGATGAAACTTCCTCTGACACCTTTCAAACTCAATCCGGAGACTGTTACTCAGCCTACGGAATTTGAAGTGAGTTTTATCGTCCGTGACGTGAAATACCAGTACGGTTTCAGCGCATCGTCAGATCAGATTTTTGATGAATGGCTTTTTGCATTTCCTGCAGGTCGTCCACAGAAATGGTTTGAAAGAGTTTGGGATGCCGAATCAGGGAAACATCTCTGGAAATTCAGTCAGTTTCTGCAGGGAGCCAAAAAGCTGTGGCAGCAGTCAACCCGTGAAAATGCATTATTTCTTTCTACAGCTGTTCAGCTTAACAGTGAACAGCTGAAACCGGTTTTTGACTGGTTCAGTAAAACTCTTCGCTTTGTAGGAACCGAAGGTTTATCTCCGGAGTCTACGGCGAGATTCTGTACGGGAAGCGGAAAAGAAGACGTTCTGAAATTCCTTAGAGCAGCTGATTTTAATATCGAAGATATCCACATTGAGGAAAAACACCTCCCCACTGAACCGACCTATGAAATCAACACGGTTCACACTGACAGCAATGGTCAGACAGTATTATTTAATTTCAGGGATGAATCCTCCGGTACGCAGAAATTCTTTTCTTTTGCTGAACCGATTCTGGATGTTCTTGCTAACGGTAGTGTTCTGTGTATTGATGAGCTTAATGTAAATCTCCATCCTAAGCTGGTTCAGTTTCTGGTGGAATTGTTTCATGATCCAAAAGCTAACCCTAAAAACGCTCAGCTGATTTTTACCACTCATGAAACAACCATTCTTACTCAGGAAATTTTCCGAAGAGATCAGATCTGGTTCTGCGATAAAAACAGAGAGCAGGCTTCATTCCTGTATCCTCTGTCAGATTTTAGTCCTAAAAAGGGAAAGGAGAATCTGGAACTGGGATATCTTTCCGGCCGCTACGGTGCGCTGCCTCTGGTTCGTTCTTTCTATGGAGTACAGTAATGGGCAGTGAAGATCTTTTCAAAAAGCGAAAAGCCAGAAGACTCAAAGATCAGCAGAGAAGAATCGGTTTTTGCAAATCCTACGACAGAGTACTTATTGTTTGTGAAGGTGAACAGACAGAGCCTTTTATTTTGAAAGCTTTAAACAGGAATATGACTTAAGCTCCGCCAATGTGGTGGTAACGGATGCATCCAAAGGTTCAGATCCTGTCAGTGTTGTCAGATATGCCGAAAAGCTGTTTAAGGCTTCTCAAAAGGATAACAACGCGTTTGATCGTGTTTTCTGTGTCTTTGACAAGGATCAGCACGGAAATTACGATGCTGCGGTTCAAATGCTCTCAAAAGGGAACAGCAAATTTACTGCGATCACTTCAGTTCTTGTTTTGAGTATTGGTTTGTCCTGCACTTTGACTATACCACGAAGTCTTTCCCGTCTGCCACTGCCGTTATTGCCGAACTGAAAAAGCACTTTCCTACCTACGCCAAAAACAGCAGTATATTTTATGCTCTTCGGGAGAAAATGCCTACAGCTATCAAGAACGCAGAAAAGGCTAATGCGTACGCAAGCAAAATCGGAACTGACAATCCTTCCACAAAGGTTGTTGAACTGGTGAAGTATCTGCTTGAACTCAATAAAAAGCAATAAATTATCTGATAAGAAAAAAGCCGACAGATAAGGGACTGTCGGCTAAAAATACAATGATTGACTCTCGGTTAATCGAACTTCTGATTAGTAATGTAATCTTCTACAGTGAAAGAGCCATCATTGATCTCATTAAGTCTCTGCTTAATTTTTTCAATAAGTTCTTTCATTTTAGGAAACGCGGCTTTGTATCCTTCATCGTCAAAAACGCAAGGCTCATCACCTACATCAAAATCATAAAATGAATCATACAAAGTTGCAGCTTCTTCATTAAGATTCTGCAGAATATTGTCACTATCTATCAGGGGATAACCTGTTTCACATCCTTCATTCCCATACACCCATAAAGGGCCATGAATGTATTCATTCATTAGCTTAACAGTATACACTATAACTTCTCCTTAGTTGTAGGATAAGCAGACACAATAAATCCGTTGGTTCCAATGCCGGATAAAATTAAATATTTGCCATTGTACCGGTAAATTCGTTCGTAGGCTTTACGCCCATTACGAGTAACTACAGATTCCTTTACAATAGTTCCTTTGCTGAATACGCTCTTGAGAAAAGAAGGAATTTTTCCTCTTGAAATACCAAACGCATTCTTGAAGTCCTTGGCATGTCCTTGACCTCCATTAGCTCCATCCAAAATATGTTTAAGCCCCCTTAACGAGTTACCATTTTCAAGCCACACAATTTTACCAGTCGTATCTCTGACTATAAAAACAATATCTTTTTCTGAAAATTTAATTGAGCTGGGTAAATGCAAAGCTCCCGATCATCGGTTTGTCGCCGGTGACCGGGAGCCTTTTTCATCTCGTAAAACTGGAATCTGTCTGTATAATCTCGGATATATCACTTCACCAACACAACGATATGAGCATTTTCAATCTCTACAACCTTTTTTACTTTCAGGCTGGCCTGTTCTGCAAGCGCCGCGATTTTCTCCGGCGTATCAGGATAGACTCGGATTCTTCTGTTGCCAAAATCAATCCATTCACTCTGGTTTTTGTCGATTGACAGACAGACAAGACCACTATCGTTCAAAAGTGCGCTGATTTTGTCGATCACCAACGGCTTATCCTGAAAGTGCATCATGGTTAGCGTAGAATAGATGATATCGAATGTCTCCCGAAATGGATGGGAAATGAAGTCGTCACAGATCAGGGTGATATTCGGGCAAAGCCGAAGATTCTCCCTGGCTCTCTCAACGGTCTTTGGCGATATGTCTATCCCGGTCAAATGCCGGCAACAGCCGGCTATCTTCTCTGCAATTCTTCCCGTCCCAACGCCGATCTCAAGTACCTTCTTGGATGGATTAAGTTCCAGCAGATCCAGAAACACCTGTCCATCCCACGATTCCATGTATTTCCTCAAAGCCGGCGGGTCACGGAAGGGATCGTTGTTTTCTTTAATCAGCAGATCATAATGGGTTTTTACGTCCATATCATCGCTCCAAATTCCGATTTAGTCCACGATTCCTTCATTCCTGAACTTGTCCAGCATCTCCAGCATGTGGATGCCGATCTTCTCCGGATCATTGTCCAGACCGGCGCAGACGACGCGGAGGCCGTCCGGTGTCAGTATCCGGCCATGTAGCTTATCAGTCTGGTATTGCTGGTACTTCTCATATTCTTTATTCGATATCTGCTTCATAGCGACCCTCAAACTCTCTGAAAACGATATTATTTTCTCGCTACTACAATTGGCTGATAGAATTCGGTTTCCTCTGGGAACTTCCATACAACATCATTACATCCACTGGCGAAGAGTAATTGTGTTAGCTCATCCCGACGCGTAGCCCTGTATTCACACTCGAACTTGCTAATCGTGAGAGAAGCTTCATCATCAATAATATATTGAGTGAGACGATAATTGTCGTTATTCCAAGTCCAAGTCTGAAAAGAAACGCGTTGACCGTTATTTGTTTTGTGAATATAGGGTGGAGAATAGGGTGGCTTACTCATTAATAGGCTGTCATAGTCCCTGATACTGGCGATAAAGATACCTCCCGATTTTACCTGCCCCATGATGCTTTTTACAGCTTTTCCCAAAGCCTCTGACGTAAGCATATGTGGCAGCGCATTATCCATAGCAATCACAATGTCAAACTGATCAGAAAAAGTTTCGGACAAAGCACAGAAGTCAGCATGGGCAAATCGGATCTCGGCTCCGTTTTGCGTAGCCCGTTCTCTTGCCTCAGCCAATTCACCCTCGCTGATATCCGACGCAGTGACGTGATACCCAATAGAAGCCAACCCGATGGCCTGTGTTCCTATTCCGCAGGCACAATCAAGGACTGACGCGGTTTTATCGAATCCATAGCTATGAAAAATATTGTTAAGGATAACCGCCTGCTCCTGTGTTGTTGCTTTCCAATCAAAAAACAGCTTATCATATTGAGACGCCATATTATCATAAAAGGTCTGTGTAATATTCATGTGAACAGCTCCTTCCTTTTGATGGTACAAATATAGCCGGGCTCATACCCGACTTCAACATATTTCTGTTAACTTCACGTGTAATTGTCTATCAAATGACGAACCAGGAGTGTAGAAAACAAAAGAGCCGGCAGTGATGAGGACTGTCGGCTCTACATGACATGACCTTATCTTTTACTATTTAATTTTGTATTCAACTTCTCTTAACGTAACGGAATCATCTGGTTCAACATCATATACCCCAGCAGAGCAAAGACCTTTTTCAAGACAGCTTGACTTTGCGGAAATAGGGCAATCCACACGCCCTTCAGCAACTGAGCAATCATAGATTAATGTTACATTTTCTCCGAAGAAATCAGGTGATGCTGTAATTTTTATTATAGAATCGTCTCCTTCAACACTAACCGTCACATTTGATATATATTT
>NZ_JNKD01000040.1:0-28207 GCF_000701925.1 Ruminobacter sp. RM87
TCTTTATCCTTTACGTAAGAATCATCAGTATATCCGTATTCAGCACATTCCTTTACTATCTGTTTTCCTCGGTTTCCATAGATAGTTTTTTCTTCATATCGAATACACTCCTTATGCGATGGGATAAAAGCGGCTACATTGTCATGAGATGATATTTGAGCGTCTCCTACACTCACACTAGAGCTTTCAAGACAACTGGATAGAGGAACTAATGGAGGCTTGAGCTTCGCCAACCTCTTTACGAGGGCTTTATGTGCTTTGGCACATTCTGAGGCTCGAAATTTGGTAGGTAGGCACAGCCAGATAGCACATTCAGCATCATAGTCTGAACTGGTATCAGGTATAGAGTAAATGTAGGCTGCAAGCGGTCTGATTCCCAGAGCCTCCTCCATTCTGTCGGTAACTTCCGTCTCAATGCATCTGTAGGCCGGAAAATTCATGACGAACGTGTCTTCTTCTTTTCTGACGGTGATTATACCTGCTGCCGTGGTGAAGGAGAGAATTTCGGCTTTCCGTTCGAAAAAACTGAAAAGAACGAAGGCTGTCCCCAGTGTCGCATGACCGCAGAAGTCGATTTCACCGCCCGGCGTAAACCATCTGAGCCTGTAGGTATCATCCTCTTTTACGGTAAAGGCGGTTTCAGAGAACATGTTTTCTCTGGCTATGTTCATCATCAGTTCTTCAGAAAGCCATCTGTCAGTTACGCATACGGCTGCCTGATTTCCTTTAAACACGGTATCTGTGAATGCATCAACAATAAACTGTTTCATCTTTCAATTCTTTTTTCAAATCTGAACATTTCGAAATCCTCATCATCGTGCGGACCTTTATGATGACTGTTGAAAAACTCCACAATCCTGAAACCGCAGCGGTTGACGTAGAAATGAATGTTTCTTTTTTCAAAGTACGGAGTTACCGTTTCCCAAAGTTTTACTTCAGGATGCATTTTTTCAACGGCACACCAGGCTCGGTATCCAATTCCGAGGCTGTGAGCCTTAGGAGACACAAACAGGAGATCCAGATCTCCGTGCTCTCCGTCGGTCTGTATGACCACTCCTCCGACTTTTTCATTACCGAGCATGATGCGGTATGCCTTGCCGGCATCAATGGAGTCAGAGATGGTTTTATGCGAAATGATTTCACCGTCTTCCTCGAAATGGTCATCCCGGAGACCGAATTCCTCCGTGGCCCCGTATCTGAAGGCTTCCTGATTGTCTTTTATAAACTGTTCTCTGTCATCATCAGTAAGAGGCAGAAGTACAATATCATCGTTCATTGAAAATCCTCTGTTCCTGTTTATGCCCGGTTGAAAAAGATAAATATGTCTGCTGTATGATAATAGGTGAAACGCGTATTTATGTCTCATGGGAAAATCAGAAATGCTGACGTACGGGATACGTGTGCTATGCGCTTTTACGTTCTGTTTCACCGATAATTCGGTTGATTCTGTCAGTTTCCTTCTGCTGCTGGGCGGAATTCTTGATTTTGAGAAGTCCCATGAATTTGCATACGTCCTCGGCGGTAGGCTGTATGCCGCCAAGTCCCAGATTGTCATCAGCCTTGATAAGTCTTATGGTTGCGATAATCTCCTGACGGCTTACGGAAGTGCTGTAACGGATATCTGACGGAATGTCGGACGTCTGGCTGTAGCCGATTCTGTTAATGTCGATTTTTCTGTTGCGTGAAAATACCGGCTTGTTCGGCATGTAGATAAAGTCATCCATGTCGGTAATGCAGTGAAGTTTTTCAATCACGTGATTGATTTCCTGCATAACCTTCAGCTTGTGATTGTTCTTGAACGGGGTACCTGTTTTTCGGCAGATATGTGCAAATCTCTTAACAATGCATTCTCTGCTGATAGGGGCTTCGGTACGTATCAGCATGCTGACGGCGCATTCTATTTCCTGAACGCTCAGTGCCGAGAAATCGGCGGTTATGGTAAGAGCCTGAAATATGCCTTCAAGGAAGGTCAGACTGTATCCCGCAATCTTAATCTGCGAATTGTTGATGCGTACGCCCTTTGCGTATACCACGGTATCAGAATCATAGTCAGGTTTCGTTTGGTCCGCGGCCTGCTGGCTGGCAGAAACTGAGTTTTCAGAAAAGAGTTCAATCACCTCAAAGTTAGTGTTTTCAGGAATATCCGGAACCTCATGAATCTGAGAGGTTATGTCGTTCTCGAAATACACGTCAAAGAATCCGTCAGGCAGGAGACCGGATATACCGATGTTTTCATCATCAGACGGATTGGTGAAGCTGATGTTGTCAAGATCCGTTTTGGAGAGAATTTTCTGAGGATCACCGGTATGGTCGTCATTGATGGTGACAATGTTTGCCAGATCAATAACGTGTTCCTGCCCACTGATTTCTTCAGGGACGGAAGGGGATTCTGTTTCCGTGTTTTCAGAAGCTGTTCCGGATATTTCTCCGGATGCCTGTGGTTCGGCAACCGGCTGAACCGGACCGGACCTGTTCAGTTCCATTAGTGATTTTTCCAGAATGAAACTGTGAGGTACCGGAGCCTTGTTCAGTTCAGAATCGTCACCGGTAGATACCTGTCCTTCCTGGCGATCTCGTGAATCACTGTGCTCAGGCTGTGATTCATCGTTGGCGGCGGACATGCCCGAGGTCATTTCTCCGGTCATGGCATCGCTCTTGTTATTCTTTGCCGCGCTCCTGCCGGACTCAAAGGAGGTTATGATTCTGTCGGCTCCGTTGACGTCATCCTCATCATCGCTGCTTATGTTCATGATGTTTATGTCCATGGTGTCATAGAGCGCGTGAATGACTTTCATGTATCCGAAGCAGCTGCCGAGCCATGATGCCAGAAGTTCTCTTTCATCCACGGTATTGCACCATGAGGCCACATTGGCCACGGTGGATCTGCTGATGCCGAATTTTCTCAGCTGATCTATTGATTTCAGATAAATGAAGAGAATATATGAATCCCTCGAATACAGTGCCGTCAGGGTATGCAGAAAATCACCGAATTCCGGAATTTCCCTAATTTTAAACAGAATGTCGTCAAAGGATATGTCCGGATTTTCGTTATGGATTTTCATCAGGACTGCATGGGCTGGATTATTCATCCAGCCGTCGTTGTATCCCGGAGGAGTCTGATCTGAACGGTTAACCGCATAATGGTAGATTTCCAGCATGTCCATGACATAACCGATGTCTCCGTCAGGATAACCGACGGTTCTTCTGTACATCGTAATGAGTGTCAGCAGAGTTCTTGAAGCCAGATTGGTGCGGTAGTACGGAGTCTTCTTCTGCAGGAGGTGTTTGGCGATGAGAAGTTCTCTTGCCGGATCCGTGCTCAGATCAAGAAGGTTGTAGGAATTCAGTGTGGCCGGAGGTTCGCACAGCCCCATGAGTATGCGCATGGCGGCAATGCCTGCGGAGCAGTTCTTTCTGACGTTATAGTTAATGAAGTTTTCAATGATGCCGAGTCGTCTTGAAAGAGTGCAGAACCTGAAATCAGGATACGTGCGGGTCAGATTTTCGGCTGCCTGCGGATTAAGCGCGATGATGTATTCTATTTCGGAAATGCTCACGTCAAGACCGTTGTCGCAGTCTCTTTCCTGAAGCAGTGATATGAGCAGAAATACCTTTTCGTGGATTTCGCGAAAGTAAAAATTCTCCTCCAGCAGATCCTGATAGTTTGCGGTATGAGGATCCGCCGTAAATATTTCATTCAACTCTCTTGGGGAAATATATATTTCACCCAGACTCTCAAGCTGCTTAAGCTTATAACTGTCAATTATGGCCAGATATCTAGACATCAGTACGAGCTGCTCCGATTCTGTATGACTTTATAGTTATTACCGGCAGGCAGAAGCTGGTAAAGAATTATTTGTTCTCCTCTTCACCCGGTTCCTTGTTATCCGCCTTCTTCTCACGAGGCATTTCCAGTCTTGATTCCTTTATGGCTTCCTTTACGTTTTTAAGGTTTGCTATGAACTGAGGACCTTTACGCAGGAATAGACCTGTTGCCAGCACGTCGACGAGTGCAAGCTGCACAAGTCTGGAAGCCATTGGAATATATATATCCGTATCTTCCGGAATCTTTGCCGAAAGCACCAGTGAACATTCTTCAGCCAGCGGGCTGTTTTCAGAGGTTAATCCGATAACGGTAGCCTTTCTGCTTCTGGCGTATTTTGCAACGTCAATGAGATCCTTTGTTCTTCCGGTATGGGAAATAAGTACAAAAACGTCTTCCAGACTGCAGTTTGATGCGCTCATCAGCATCATGACCGGGTCTTCAAAGTAGTTGCATGGAATGTTGAATCTGAAGAATTTGTTCAGCATGTCGTGGGCAACGGTGGCACTTGAACCGAGTCCGCAGAAGGTTATTCTTCTGGCACAGCTGAGCACGTCCACGCATCTCTGAATGACTCTGATGTCAACATTTTTGCGTGCTTCGTTCAGAATGGAGATGGATGAGTCAAAAATCTTCTTGGTGTAGTTTTCCGTGCTGTCGTTTTCGTCTACGTGAATGTTTACGTAAGGAATGCCTTTTGCCAGGGTCTGGGCGAGTTTAAGTTTGAAATCGGGATACCCCTCGGTATTGATCTTCTGACAGAATCTGTGCACGGTCGGTTCGGAAACACCGGCTGATTTTGCCAGCTGAGCTATGCTTGAGGCAATGATCTTCTGTGGCTGTTCCAGTACCACGTCGGCAATCTTCTTCTCTTTCGGACTGAAGAACTCGTATTTGCTTTTGATAAAGTCTAAAAAATTTAACATATACTTTTCTCTCAATATATTGATTCGCCAATCAGGTTTTCTGAGAGGCCGGAGCTGTTTCAATTCAGAACCGTCGTTTTTACCAAACGATCAGTAAGTGAATCGCGTCCGACATCCGTGCATGAGTCATACGCCGCTGTTATGATGCTTGCGGTTATCGCATGAATCCTGTCTGCAGAATTCATTAAACGGAATAATCCGTCTTCCGGTCGGCTGCTTCCAATTTTCTGTTGCAGTCTGTGTTTAAAACAGTTTTGTCCGTATTTTTTATTGTGTCTGATTCGTGTCAGACCTGTTTGTTATATGCTATTGCTTTATCGTTATGTCCGGAAATTGCAAAAATGATGAACACAGGTTCTTCATTCCAGTAAATCCGGAATGCATCCTCCGCTGCCGGGAGGTGAGTCCTTTTCAGTTCTTCCTCTACGGCATGAAAACAGTGTTATGCTGTTTAGGAAATGAAAAACAACTGTAATTATTATTCCATGAAAAAACAGTTTATTAAAAACAAAGCAACAATTTTTTGATATATGTATCTTTCTGACTGTTGATTTGTGTAAAAATAAAACTGTATTTCTAACGAAAAAGACAGAAAATTACAGATATTAATTTAAAAATGTAATTTTCTTTCATTTTAACTTAACATGATAACGTTTTCAATTAAATAACTGAATTTTGGCACAAGATCGTTTAAAAATTGTTTAAAAATACTACATTTATCATAAATCACTGAAAAATAAAGCCGTTTAACCTTAAGTTCATAAAGTGTCAGAGGACGGGTTTTTCCAGGTTTTCGCAGAGTTTTATGGGATTTCAGGACACCTTCGGCCTGATTTTGTAAAGATGTCTGAATGCGTCCCGGAAATATTGAGCAGGTGGGGATTCTTTTGATGTAATTATCTTCCTTTCAGGTTGTCATGCAACATCATAAAATATATAATACTCTTTATTGTTTTTATGTTCAGGCCCGCGGGCGGATTCCGGTCCGGAAGTCTGAATATCACATGTTTACATACAGAATGTTTTAGAAAAGTTCAAAGAGACTTAGGAGTTTTTATGTCAGGTTTTGCTTTAGTCGGTGACGTGGGCGGTACCAATGCTCGTATTGCATTATGTAATCTTGAAAATGGAGAAATTCAGGATACCGTAGTGTACTCAGCTGTGGAAAATGAAAGTCTGGAAGGTGTGCTCAAGTCATACATCGCCGATCACACGGACAAGAATATCAAGCAGGCCTGCATTGCCATCGCCTGTCCTATTACCGGTGATCATGTTTCCATGACCAACAATCCATGGGAATTCTCAATTTCTGAAATGCGTACCAATCTCGGTCTTGAAAAACTGTCAGTAATCAACGACTTCACTGCTCAGTCAATGGCTATCCCCGTTCTTGATGAAAAGGACATGGTTAAGCTCGGCGGCGGTGAACCTGACAAGACCAAGCCTGTAGCGGTATACGGTGCAGGTACCGGTCTCGGTGTTGCTCATCTGTTTAATTTCAACAATACCTGGTACAGCGTTCCGGGTGAAGGCGGTCACGTTGACTTCGGACCAAACAGCCCTGAAGAAGATATCTTACTGTCTGTTCTCCGCGAAGAAGTAGGTCACGTATCATGCGAAAGACTTCTTTCAGGCATGGGGCTTGTTAACATCTATCGTGCGATTGTTCTTTCAGACAACCGTATTCCTGAAGATCTTGAACCTAAGGATGTAACCGGTCGTGCCTTACTCGAAGACCCTGACACTGACTGTCACAGAGCACTCAATCTGTTCTGTGTGATGATGGGCCGTTTCGGCGGTAACCTCGCTCTCAACATCGGTGCTTTCGGCGGTGTTTACATTTCCGGCGGTATTGTTCCTCGCTTCCTCCAGTTCTTCAAGAACTCTGGTTTCCGTGTTGCTTTTGAAGACAAGGGCAGATTCAAGAACTACCTTTCTGCAATCCCTGTATACGTTATCACCAATGCATACACCGGTTTAATCGGTGCCGGTGCATACTTAAGACAGGAACTCGGCTATAAGCTCTAACGGATTTTTACGGAGATGAATATTCTCTGTTGAATCGTGTTAAAGTTCAATTTATGCCAATAGGGTCGGAACAATGTTCCGGCCTTATTTGTAATAAGCGTAAAAATAACGGATTGTCAGCAGAGACTGTCTTACACGAAAAGACATATTCCGGATATAATTTCAGTTGCGGATAAGAAGAAACGGATCCGTGTCGTATGTTTATAAGGGATGCGATAAATGAGTGCCAAAAGCGATTTTAAGAATAAAAATGCCGTAAATCTAAAGTTAAGAGTATTTTTATTGGTTATAGCTATAATTTTTTTATTGGTATCCTTGATCTTTTTATCAGACTGGTATATTGTTATTTTTTTCGCGCTTGCAGCCCTGGCTGCAAACTACACCGTGGAAGGCATGAGGCATGTTATGTGCTACAAGGGACAGTCTGCTGAACCGGAGAATCCTGAAAGGGATCCCTATGCGGATCTTGACAGATATGACTCGGACTGCGAAGAGTAAAGTACGGATTAATTATGAGTGAAGCAAAAGATTCCGAAAAGGAAAAAATGAACGGCAGTTCAGCATTCGGTACCGGATATTACGTAAGATGCGTGATTATTCCGGTTATTGTCGGCGCGGCCTCCATTGTCTTCGGTTTTCTGAAAGAGCCTGAAAGAATAGACCACTGGAGTTATTTGTGGAAGCTGGTTAATCTCCAGCCGAAGTACGCCATAGTCTTTGGCGGAATTCTTATATATCTGGCCACAAGGGCTTACTTCAGAGCTCAGGATAAAAAGTAACAGTTTGTTTCAGGTTGTGACAGGCAGGCTTAAATGTTCATGTTCAGAATTTCTGCCGTCAGGTTTTTGTTTTAAAGAAGGATTCGTTATAAATGAAAGATTCAATGCCATCACCATTTGAATTTGACGGGCATAGTTCTCCTTTTAACGGCAGCGGCATGCCTACCTTCTTTAAGACCAGCGGAAACGACGAACCTGAAGAAAACACAGAGGCTGAAACCAGTGAGCTGACTTCTGAAGACGAGGTGACCCGGGTTTTTGACAACAAGGGGCCTCTTTCGGAAAAGGAGGGATACAAGATAAGACCCGGACAGGTTGAAATGGCCAAGGAGGTTCTGAAAGCCATCTACGATCGACACAATCTGGTTGTTGAGGCGGGTACCGGCGTAGGTAAAACCTTTGCGTATCTGGTGCCTATCCTTCTTTCAGGCAGAAAAGCGCTTATCTCAACCTATTCCAAGGCCCTGCAGGATCAGCTTTTCAATAAGGACATTAAATTTCTCAAGTCCGTTCTCGGTGTTTCGTGTTACGTATCTGTTCTGAAAGGCGCTTCAAACTACATATGTCTTAAAGGCATGAGCAGAGCTTTCAGCGTCCCTGAACCTCCTAAAAGCAGCGACGAGGCGGACTCAGGAGGTTCTTCTCATGAGGAAATTCCCGCTCAGCAGGATCTGTTTGCCGGCATGATTGATGAAGCCCAGGCCGGTCTTACCAGGGAACAGATTCAGAAGAACAAAAAGATCGTTAATACGGTTAAGAACTACCTTAAATCTGCCAGAACAGGCGAAATAGAAGAATTCAAAAACTACATGATGTCCACCGGCGGTTTTGAGCCGGAGGTGCTTCAGCTGAACCGCCTTGCATACAAAAAGGCGTTCTGCAACAAGAAAAGCTGTCCTTTTTCCGAAAACTGTTTCCTTTCCATTGCCCGTAAGAAAGCCAAGACTTCTCAGATTGTGGTGCTTAATCAGTCTCTGCTGTGCTACGGCGTTCAGAATGACGAAATGCTCTTTCCGAAAGCGGGAATCGTGGTGGTGGACGAAGCGCACAAGTTTGAGGATACTCTCAGAGACGCTTTCAGTGCCGAAATAGGTACTGAATCGTTTAATGAGGCCATCAGCTCCGTTTTTATAAGTCAGCCTTATGAAAAGGTTAAAAAGGATCTTAACGGCAGGGAAAAGAAGAGAACCGGCGGTAAAAAGCTGGTTGAGGGTAAGCTCAGGGATACTGCCGCCGATAAAAACGGTGAGGCCGACAATAATGAACAGGATGCGGTAATCAGGTACGAGCATGAGCTTCTTTCCGAAGTGGATAAGGTCATGGCGGATCTGAAGCGTTTTGTCGATGGAAAAAACAAGGACTCATTCCTTTCCTACCTCGATAACATGTATACTGATGATTCCTGCAGTCTGCTGCCTCAGTATGAAAAACAGGCATACAGAATCAGTACCTGTGCCTCCGTGCAGAAGAACAGACAGGAAGCAACGGTAACCTTCGGTTCAGAGGAAGCCGTTCTGATGGATCTTAATATCGACAGGTTCATTCAGGGGCTGTACAGGCTCGGAGAAAAAGTGGGGATGGCACACAAGGCCGTCAGCCGTCTTAATGAAGGTGCCAAAGTTATTCTTACCCAGGCCGGCAGAACCTCGGAACTCAAGAGTGTGTCCGAGGAAGGTGAGGCTGTTCTGAACATATTTGTAGACACCTATAATTTCATAGGCGGAATAATACAGTATATAAATACCTGCAGAACCTCCGGGATGATGGCGTCGGCCTATTACTACTGGTACACCAAGGTTGCGGAAACCGGCTTTACCATAACCAAGTCTCCGTTCAGACCGAGCATGGAATTCAAGAACTTTTTCCTGTCAAAGGAAGACTGTTTCCACAGTTTTATTTTTGCAAGTGCCACCATTGATACCGGAGCCACGTCATCACCGGCTCTGGATCTGCTTTATGATAAAAAGTCGGAAAGCGGAACAGGTAAGGAAACGGACTTCCAGAACTTCCGTTACGGAATAGGACTGAGCAGTGACAATACCGTATGCAGACTGGTTTACAGTCCTTTTGACTTTAAGAATAATGCCATTCTGTGCGTTCCTGAAGACCTGGCAAACTTTACCAGTAATTATGATGAAAGCAAGTCAAAGAATCTGCCTTACAGCTGTCCGATGAATACCATAAAAATGCTGGCTCCGGTAATTAATGCCACCAAAGGCGGTATTTTCATACTGGTTACCTCCTATGATGCCTGTCACCGCTACGCCGAGGCTTTGCGCAAAAATCAGTTTACGTCATTCGGCTTTACCACTGCCCGCAAGGTTCTGGAACAGGAAAGAAACAGTACAAACAACGGTCTCATCAGCAAGTTCAAGGAGGCCGGAAATGCGATTTTAGTCGGTACAAAATCATTCTGGGAAGGTGTTGATATTCCGGGTGACGCACTGTCTCTCGTTATTATTGATAAGATTCCGTTCCCTCAGAAAACAGTTCATAAATTCATGACCAGAATGAGATATGAAAGTGAGGGAATGAATGCCTTTGACAAGGTGGATGTCACCTCCGCCATTATTGACCTCAAACAGGGCGTAGGCCGCCTCATCAGAACAGAAACCGATAAGGGGGCCGTTATCATCTGCTCAAAGGATCTTCTGAGCTCTGCCAACAAGAGTTATGCCGGAAGAATACTGAACAGTCTGTCCTATTTCAATATTACCAACAGGATAGAGGTGGTGAGGGATCTTATGGAAAATGATTTTAAGCATGACGGTGACAGTCAGGAATAGAGTCTTTTCATGAAGGTTCGCAGGCACGGAACATGGTAAAGATGTTTCGTGCCTTCTGTTTTTATGGAAGATATTTCAAGCTTGGTTTATACTACACCGAGTTTAATGAGTGCTGATGGTTTTGAATGCATGTATGCAGAATGGGGGAAATATGACCAGAATTCTAGCAATTGATGCCGCAACGGAAGGCTGCAGTGTTGCACTGTATCAGGATGGCAAAATTGAGGCTGTAAGAAGCGTGTCTCCGCAGGGGCATACCAGACTGCTGCTGCCGTACATTGATGACGTGCTCAAAAAATCAGGACTCAGACTTTCCGATCTTGATGCCGTAGCCTGCGGCAGAGGCCCGGGATCATTCACCGGGGTTCGCATAAGTGTAAGTATGGCTCAGGCTCTGGCTTTCGGCGCCGAAAAGCCTTTAATCGGTATTGTGGATCTGGAAGCCATGGCTTTACGGGCTCATAAGGAGACCGGATCCCAATACGTGGTATCTGCAATCGACGCCAGAATGGGAGAAGTCTATCTCGGTATTTACGAAATTTCCGAAAATGTTCCGAAGGCCATGATTCCCGAGGCAGTGACAGCTCCGGAAAAAGCCGTTGAACTTATAAGAGGAACTCTTTCAGGAAAGAAATTCACTTCTGTAGGCACAGGCTTCGGTACTTATCCTGTTCTTTCAGAATCCTTTGCCGGTTACGTTTCTCCTGCATCTGATAATCTTCCTGATGCCGTTGAAATAGCCGAGCTTGCAGCCGGAGCTTTTGCAGCCGGCAGGGGAGAAGAACCTGAGAATGTTCTTCCCGTATATCTCAGGGACAATGTATCATGGAAAAAAGTCAGTGAGCAGCATGCTTAAATCTCGTATGACTGCATAACCTGATACAAGGTTGTAATTCAAGACTCCGCTACCGGACAGTCAGGTTCGTTAACGGAGTTTTTCTTCTTCTGCAGTGATGAAGCATTCACTGCGGAACTCTGTTTTCAGGCTCTGAATAAGGCATTTTTCGAACGCATGAAGCCTTATCGGAGATAAAGAATTCCAACTCCTTCAAAATACACGGTATTACAGGTGATACATATCAATAATGTGATATTGATATAATGCAAATTATTTTTTTTTGATTTATTCTTTAAACATACTCAGGGATAGTGTTTGTATAATTTCCGCGGTTTGGATAACTATTATGAAAATGACCGTGAAATTTGTGAGTGTTTAAATAGTAGTGGTTACGCATATGGCTGATTCAGTCGCTGATTCACATGGTTATGGAGTGGCAATTATAGGTGCCGGTGCCATGTCACGTGAACGCATAAAAATATATAAGGCGTTGAATCGTCCCATTACTGCCATTTACAGTCATCATACTGACAAGGCTGTCGCCCTGGTTGAAGAATTCGGTCTTACGGGGCAGACAAAGGTTTTTGACAGCATATCAAGTTTCTGGGAATACGAGAAATCCTCGTATGTCTATATAGCCACATCCAATGATTCACACTGCAATTATGCCACGGAGGCGATGCTCCATGATCGCAATGTGCTTGTTGAGCAGATGATGGTCTGTTCCATCAGTGAACTGGCAAAAATTCACGAGTGTCTGAAAAACAGCAAAAAAATAATCATGGAGGCCAATCCGACACTGTCATCTCCGCTTCTTAACAGTTTCGGCGGGGTAATCAGAGGGCATGAATCCTTTGAAGATATAGGCCGTCCCACAAATGTCTGCATCAGTCTCGGAAAGTCCAATCCGAAGTTTGTCAGAGACGATTTTCTGAGATATAAGATCAATCTTTCAGACGGGGTGCTGTTTAATCTCGGCGGTTATGCCATAGGAGCTGCGGTATCTCTTCTTGGAACCCATGTTGAAGTGGTTAATTCCCATCTGGACATATCCAGGGAATACCATGTAGGTGTAAATGCCCATATTATTCTGAGAAACAGGTTCGGTGTCAGTGCCACCATAACAATTTCCAACGTATCCAATCTTCCGTGCGTCCTTGATATCGGCGGAACCAACGGCTTTTATTTTGCCAGGGATTTTATTCATGCCCAGTCCTATAACTGCTGCATGAACGGTGATGCTCCGGAAGCAAGGGATCTGACTTCAAGGTTTGACAAAGAGTCAGGAATATGCAGAAAGACTTTTGAGAATGATTCGGAATACAATTTTGCCATGCAGATTCTTCAGTTTGAAAAACTTCTGGAAAACGGATACGATTCATGCATGGCCGGTAACAGGAATCATTTTAAGGAATCAAAGGCCGTCTTTCGTATAATAACTGAAGTAATGGCAAATAATTACAGTGACGTGTAAAACACCTGCGGAAATAACCGTTTAAGCTCTGATGAAATAAAAAAATCCCCGAAGGGATTTTTTTATTCTGTACAGGAATCAGGTTACTTGCTTTCTTTTTTAGCCTTGCTCTTGTTCTTTGAAGAAGTGCGAAGTTTCTTCTGAGGCTTGTCATTATCAGCTTCATCACCTTGATTAGGATTCATCATGCTCATGTCGTCAGCCTTGATGGTAGGGGCTTCACGATACTTTTTCATGACTTCGTCAATCATGGACTGATCGGTAACGTTGTTGAAGCAGTGGTTTGCACTCTGTTCCAGAATTTTCAGGTTTTTAAGACGATCGCTTTCTACCTGAAGAATACACTGATCGTATTTTGCAGACTGCTTGGTTCTGTTGTACTTGTATTCACAGTCCAGCTTCTGTTTGATGCTGTTATCATCTATGTGACGCTTCTGATATGACATCTTATCAAAAGTTATATCCACACAGGTCTGCAGACGCTGAATATCATGTTTTCTCTGTAACTCCTTTTCCAGAGCCAGCCTGTCCTGATTCTGAATATTGTAGAGTTCCTGCTTTTCCTGATTTGACTTTTTAATGGCTTCCAGCTGCTTGCTTGAGAAGGTCGTGTCAATTACGTCAATACTTTTTACGCCATAAGGCTTGGTAGGAGAGTAATGGATGGCTCCATTGCTGTCTTCCCATCGATAGAATTTATTGCCGGCATAGACAGGTGATGATACAACGGAAACAACCGTTAGTAAGCCTGCAATAAGAGCTAATTTTCTAAACATCCTTTAAACGACCTCATAAAGATAGAGTTAAAACTGCTGATTTACGGGGTGTTGCCTTGCCGTTCTGAACCAAACATTATGTCGGACCGGCTACATGATATGTCAGGAATAATCCTAAACCCTCTTTCTTCTAGTTATACAATAATTATTGAACCAGTTCTAGAAATATTTCTACATTTGATAGGGCTCTCAATAATTTATATACAAAGTTTCCGTAAATACAGATTAAATTAAAATGTTTTTATGATCAGTAACATCTCTATTATATATAATTTTTTAGCAAAAAAATTGTTTTATTTGAATTTAATTATAAAAATCAAATAATGTGTGCTTTATTTGCTTTTGTTTGATGTCAGAGAGGAAGAGCACTGCTTGATAAGTTCCAACAGCTCTTCCGGCGTGGCATCCTGATGCCCTGCTATGGCCTTTTCCGCTTCGGCAATAAAACTGTTCCATGTTTCTTCGTTCCTTTCCGCTTCAGGAAGGTTGTTCCACATTCTGACGTTAGGTATGGTCATGATGTAGTCTTTTTCCATTTCAGTCATATTGCTCAGTGTCGGATTCCATCTCAGATTGTTGTACATGAGTCCGGCATTCACAATATCTTCAATTTCGTTGTCTGTATTGTCCCCTAGGAGCATTACCAGCATGATGGAATCATTCATCCTGTCTTCAGATTCGGAATGTCTGTCATTATTCATGAGTGATGAGACATTTATTGCCAGATAAGATTTGGTGAATTCGTCTGTGCCGAAAGTGTTGTCACAGTCAATGATGATGGAAGGCAGTCCCACGGTTTCTTTCTGGGTAATCTCGTGCGGTGCCATGCAGGTCTTGTCTTCGGCAATTTTTTCAGCCAGATTCTGCATGGACTCGGTTCCCATGAGTTTAGGAGTGACAAGTGTCAGGGCGGCCACATGCTCCTGGGAGTCGTCACTGATGGTCATGAGATTGTTGCCGTAGTAATTTTCCGTAACGTTGTACAGAGACAGTGATACGTTTGCGGTATCGTAATTGATTTTTACCTGTTTGAATTTATTCTTTCTGGAGGATATCAGCAGTTTTCTGTTGAAAAGTGAATCCTTCATAATGTCTTCCGCTCTGGAATGAAGAATGTCAAAATCACTGGCAAGGGACTCAGACAGGTCTTCAGCCTGTCCTTCAGGACTTCTTTTGGCGAAAGAGGATGAAAGGAAAACGTTGAAAGTTGCTTCCGGAATAACCAGATTGCTGAGAGTGGTGTCAGGATTCTTGTAGTTTACCAGTTCTCTTGCAAGATAATTGATTATGAATATTTTTCTGTTAGGCTTGTCTTTTGATGAAGAATTCTTCGGAGGTTCGGAAGCATACATGTATGTCTGTCCGAGTTTCTCATCATCATTCTGAACAATCACGAAAAAATCAGCATTGCGGGAGGAACATCCGAAATACATGACATCCTGATCGTTTATGCTGAATTTTTTAGTGTACAGGTTACGGCATTCCTCATTCATTGTTTTTGAAATGCTGTCCAGGGTAAAATCATCCCCTGATTCAATAAGTCTGCCGGACAGGTCGGGAGATATTTCCGACATGTCAAATTTTGCCACACCGCCGTCCTTTATGCCGATGAACTCAACAAACGGCTTGCTGTAGAACTGTTCCCTGATTTTCATGACGTTACCGGAGACTTTCGGAGGTGTGAAGGTTACGCCTGATGAAAGTGTGTCATAAGGTATTGGATTAAGAATTATGTCCGCGGTTGTGAAGAGAACCTGTTTAGGCTTTGAGGAAAGGGCGTGATTAACGTATACCCCCATGAATGATGTGTTGATGTCACTGGGTATCTGAATATTGATTTCGGAAAAATCATTTCCGAGCACAGCCCCTGAGACAAGTCCCAGTAGCACAGCTATTGCTTGGCAGGTTTTCCGAAAATTTACCCCGAACATTTTTATTATTACATCTTCCTGATTTATGAATGTGGCAATGATTATGCTGTAATGATTTCATGATTGATAAATTACATGGCGATAATCCTTTACGGCACGTGTAACAAAATTATGAAACCGTTCTTAAATTATAATTCAATAGGGGGTAAACATAAATTTTGAGATTACAAAAACGCATTATATGTCATGTGTTTTGTGATCGGCTATAAATAGTTGTGTTAATACAGTGTAAAAAATAACCGGTAAAATACTGAGAAAAACGTTTTATAGTAATATCAAAAGGTGAAAACATTGCAGTGATAAAGGTGCCTTAAGCATCTCTAAACAATATCCAGGCATAAAATGTTTAAAAAGAGAACAAAATAACGTAAAAAAGGCTGTTTTATAGACTTTTAGTTCAAATTTTGAATGAACGGATAAAAATGTTTAATTTTTTTTTGACAGAAAAATAATTTTCTATATAATACACCTTGTTCTCTGACAGAGAGCAAAGCATTGAGATGCGGGAATAACTCAGTTGGTAGAGTGCAACCTTGCCAAGGTTGATGTCGCGAGTTCGAGCCTCGTTTCCCGCTCCAGATTTGGCGCGTTAGCAAAGCGGTTATGCAGCGGATTGCAAATTCGTCTAGTCCAGTCCGACTCTGGAACGCGCCTCCATCAAATGTGTCAGTGCCCGAGTGGTGAAATCGGTAGACACAAGGGATTTAAAATCCCTCGGAACTTATACTTCCGTGCCAGTTCGATTCTGGCCTCGGGCACCATCTTGAAAATCATCCATAATTTCATCAGTTCATCTTATAGTCATTTTCATTGCTGAATTGTTTCTGTTTTTCCGCATGAACATGCAGTTATTCCTGATTAAAAATCAGACATGATTGTTCACCTAAAAAACATAAATGCGAAAAACTATACATGTTTTAATATTAACAATCTTTATCAATTTTTTTATCGGTATGTCCTGATATACTTTGAAAAGTCTTTTTTTCTGCGGCACCGTTTATTTTCAGATAAGTGATTTCATGTTCCGTTTCAGGAACAGACTGTCCGGTGCAGGAGTACATTCATGTCTGATACCAAAGTCAATTTTTTCAACAAACTTAAAAGCACCGTCATAAACAAGTTCAGTCCACTCAGGGATATTACCGGACAGACGCTGGGAGCTTTCCATATCGACAGTAAGATGGATATTCCATCCGGAGAAGCTGATATATACCTGTGTTCCAATGTCAGTTTTCACTCAAGTGATAAATTTATTTTAAAATACTACAGAAGAGAAAATGCAGTTAAACAGGAAGTCATTGAGAAACTCAAAAGTGTTCAAAGTCCTTATGTAGCTCCGGTTTCAGACTATGGCGAATATAACGGACATCAGTACACCATACGTCCGTATTATAAGATGCCTGCACTTTCCGATGTTCTGACATCAGGAACCAGATTTTCCGAAGAAGAACTGAGAGCATTTATTATTCCTTCGGTTATAGAAGGACTTAAAGCGGTTCATGATGTGGATATTCTGCACAGGGATCTGAAGCCCGGAAACCTTATACCTGATGACAGCGGGGAGCACATAGTTCTTATCGATTTCGGCATCAGTTCCAATGCCGACGGCAAGACTTTTGTAGTGACTCAGCCTGGAATGACACCTTTCTACGCGGCTCCGGAAGCAATTCAGGGGATTTTTCACAGGGAAACTGATTACTACGCTCTCGGAATAACCATATTTGAGCTATTTACCGGCTATACACCGTTCCAGAATCCCGGTATGTCCGGAGAAGAGGCCGCCAGACTTGCCGCCATCAGTAAAATTGAGTTTCCTGCCGATTTTCCTGAAAATCTCAAGAAACTGGTTCTCGGACTCACATACAAAGACATTTCCCGCAGAAACGAAAAGGATAATCCTAACAGACGCTGGGGCTATGATGAAGTTAAAAGATGGCTTGGCGGAGAGGATGTACCGGTTCCCGGGGAAAATACAGGTGCCGGTAATACCGAATCAGCTACTGTTCAGGCTTTTCAGCAGTATCGTTTTTACGGAAAAACATATACTTCAGAAAAAGAACTTCTTGTGGCCATGCTGCAGAATCCTGAAGAGGCTTTAAAGGATCTGGGAAGGGGAATTCTTACCCATCATTACTACATCATCGACGAAAATAAAGGCAAACTCTGTGATTCGGCTGAAAATAAAATCAGCAAGGATAATCCGGAAAATATCAGACATTTATCTGCGCTTATCTACAGTCTCAGACCGGATATAACAGAGATTATATTTAACGGCAGAATACTGAACGGTCTTCAGGAAGTCGGTATAGCCGTTATAGATGCCGTAATTGAGGAGGCGGCAAAAAACGGAAATCTGCAGGGAAGGGATTTAGATCTCATTAAGCCGGTTAAAGAATTTGCGTTATCCGGTATTGCAGAAGACTACGCCTCCATTGTTTTAAAAAATTCTGATTATGCAAAGATTTTTGCCAATGTCCGAAAGCTATGGAGAGAAGGTAAAGGTGTTTATACCGACACGGAAATTGCATTGATTCTGGGATATTCCATCTGTGACGACCGCAGGCTTCCGGTTAACGGAAAAGTGTATGACAATCCTGAAGCATTCAGGCAGGAAATGAAGAAGCTTGCAGAAAATGATCGCAGGGCATACACGGAATTTACCCAGAAAGCTAAAGCTGATCTGGATTTTCTGGAAAACAAGCTTCCTGATCCTGAATCACGTGAAGCCGTAATTCAGGCACTTGCTGATGCAAAATGGGCCGTATTCGGAGATAATGAATATATCTTTAAGAGCGGTAAGGATTTTGATAATTTCATTGACAGGCTGGTTAAGGAAGAAAAACCTTATGAACTGCAAAGTCTGTTTAACCGTTACAAAACACCTCTGAAGGAGGTCTCAAAGAAAGTCTGGAACTCTGATTCCGGAGCGAAACTTGAAAAAACTGTTTCCGGATTCATTCGTATTGGTGAACATCTCTTTACCGGAGAAAAAGCATGTAAGGATTTTCTCAACGGTGTCATGGTTCGTGGAAAAAATGAACCGGCATATCTGCTTGGTTTTATAAAGGGTCACAAAAAATCTCTAGACAGTGCCGCCGGAGATTTTCCTGAAATTAAAGAAGCAGTATCAAAACTCTATGCAGCCGGTGACAACGTGATATCCCTGAATGAATATTTATTCCCGGGCATATCAGAATTCAGGGACTTTATTGATACTGTTCTAAACCATGGCCGCATAGATCCTGAATATCTGACTGACTTTATGAGACGTCATAATAATGCTTTAAAAGCTATGGAATCAAAGGAAGGTATCAGCAGTATCACGAAACATCTCTATCAGGCCTACGGTGAACTCATATCCTTTGATAACAGGGTCTTTACGGGGGTTCAGGATTTTAATGCATACATAGACAGTGTAATACAGCAGGGAAAGAACAATCCCGGATTTCTGGTAAGCTTTACCAGAAATCTCCGTCAGGAAATTACAGAACTCCGAAACAGAGACAGTCGCTGTAATGAGGCGTTAAACAAACTCATGCAAGCCAGAAACAGCTTTGTTTCCTTTGATGAATATGTATTTCCGACTGTCACTGAATTCAGAAGCTTTATGGAAAATGTTCTTAAAACAGGAGAAAAGAATCCTTCATACCTTAAACGATTTATCAGTGTTCATGGAAAAGCTCTGACTGTTCTTAACGGAGTATCCGGTCTCTCCTCAATTGTAAAACCTGTTCTGGATGCCGGAAACAAGGTTGTTGAACTTGACGAGTACACCTTCAAAAATGCTGCTGAATTTGAAAACTTTGTAACCGGATTTTGCGGAGAAAACAACGAAAGAACTCTGCAGACGGCAGGTTTTGTAAAGGAACATCGTGACAGTCTCACTCTTCTTGAAAACAATACTTCCATTGCCACTCAGGTGAAGAAACTGCTTAAATCTGAAAACTCGGGAGAGAAAGAAAAATCAATCAGCGTAAACGGAGTAAAATACACTCCGGTTACAATGAAAAAAGGAGCTATTATCAGGTTCGGACACTATCCGCAGAATTCTGATAACCGAAAATCTCCTATTGAATGGCTGGTCCTTCACGTGAAAGAAAAAGAAGTTCTTCTTATCAGTCGTTATGCTCTTGACTGTAAAGAATATCATAGTGGAGGAGCGACAACATGGGAGAATTGTGATCTCAGAAAATGGCTGAATGGTGATTTCATAAAATCTGCATTTTCAGAAGAAGAGGCAGAAAGAATTTTAGTCTCAGATATAAGAAACGACGATAATCCTGAATATCACACTCATGGCGGAAATAATACAAAGGATCGTGTGTTCTGTCTGAGTATTTCTGAGGCAGAGCAGTATTTTGGTAACGATGAATCCAGAAAATGTAAACCGACGGCTTACGCACGTCAACAGGGCGCTTACGTTAGCGACGACTGTTGTTACTGGTGGCTTCGGTCGCCGGGCAACAATCGGAACTTCGCTGCAGACGTGGATGCGGACGGCTCGCTCTATCTGTATGGCTACTACGTCGGCAGTGGCAGCAATGTTGTTCGGCCCGCTTTACGAATAATCTGTAATCAGTAATCTTTTAATCTGAAATCATCCGACCGCGGCCCTGCCGCGGAATTATGGCTTAGCTCATTGGTCGGTCTTTGTCAAAAACAGATGAAAAGTTCCATTCTCATTAAAATTTAAGACTGTCAGTTTAATGGTGCTGTCTGAATTTTAATGAGAGATGATTTTTGACGGACAGACAGTTACCTGATTGAATCCGGATTTTAAAGATACAGACATAAAAAATATACAGTCGTTCAAAGAAATCAAGCATATGTAGTGCCTGGAAATAGTATTTATGTTAATGTGGTACCAATGACACGGAGCAGCAGAACTATTCAGAATAGTATCAGTAAAAATGATGAATCTTTTGTTTTTTTAATGTAAACCTATCCGTTATTACAGATATATAAGCAGTCAGGTAAAAAGTTATGTCTTCCGAAACATTACTAAATTCAGCAAATAATAAAACACTCATAAATACCGGTTCAGGCTGTGAAGTTGATAATCTTACAGGAACTGTTGTATTAGAAAAATACACTCTGTTGAATAAAATCAATGATCCGTCAGGAGAAGCTGCTCTATACATGGCTGTAGGCAATACCTCACAAAATTCTTCTGTTCAGAATACTCCGGTGGTAGTAAAGATATACAGAAGAAAGGAGGCCGTTAAACAGGAAGTTTTAAATAAGCTGGCGAAACTTAAATCTCCGGGAATTGTTGAAATTATCGATCATGGTTTTTACAATGGTTTCGCCTGCATTGTTATGCCTTATTACATGAATGGCAGTCTTGCCGGAAAAACCTTAACCTACGGTGTAATAAAGGATATAGTCATACCTGAAGTAACAGCAGGATTAAAGTATCTTCATGAGAACGGCATTATTCATAAAGACATAAAGCCAGCCAATCTGGTAATTTCCAATGACGGAAAACATGTACACATCATAGACTTCGGCATCAGTTCCGCAAAGGATGACGGAGTATCTGTACTGATTACTAAAACCGGCATGTCTCCGGAATACTGTGCTCCTGAAACCTTCAACAATGTCTGGGTCGAGGAATCTGATTTCTACTCTTTCGGCATTACTCTTTTTGAACTGTTTAAAGGTCATACTCCATTTAATTATTCATCCGACAGAGACGCCTTGGCCGCAAGCGCATCCATTCAGAAAATCCGGTTCTCACTTGATTTTCCGGAAGAACTTGTAAATCTTATCAAAGGACTTACATACAAGGATTTATCCAACCGCAACGATCCGAATAATCCGAATCGCAGATGGAACTGGAATGAAATAGAAAAATGGCTTAAAGGAGAAAATATTCCTGTTCCTGGTGAATTAAATTCCAATAATAAAACATCCGATTCAACCGGGAATACCAGTGAATCCTCAGCATATATTTTTTCCAATCCGTATGATTTCAGAAATAATCAGGGCAAAGTTGTAAAACTTAACAATCTGGCAGAGTTTACAGAAGCCTTCGGTCTGAACTGGAATGACGGTAAAAAACATGTCGGCAGAGGTTTTGCTTCAAAGTTTTTCATTCAGCAGAATATGCAAAACTCAGCAAGTATCATCATGGACTGTGAAGATGCGGGTATTACTGACATGGCATATGCCAAAATGCTTATAGAATTGAGTGCTTCTGCCGGTAATTACAGACTGTATTGGAATTCAGTTCGAGTCGATGACAACATGAAGATTCTGTCAGATCTGCTGACTGACGCATTGTACAGTCAAAGCAACAATCTTAATGAAGAGTTCGATACTATTAGGCAGCTACTCTGCTGCTGGTATGACAAAACAGGAAAAGATAAAGAATTAGGTGTAATCAATAACCTGCAAAAAATTGCAGAGGTGTACAGTGATGACCTTTCTACCAAGATAATTGCACTGTGTTCATTTATTGATCCGAATTTGGTTATAAAAATCGGTAATGATATTTTTCATACAGCAGAAGAACTGAAAACCAAAACCCAAAAGCAAAAATTGAGTAATGAGGAACAGTATTTTGAATGGCTGCTGAATAATCAGAATGATATCACAAGATATCAGGCTTGTATTATTCCCGCAGTAAAACAAATTATTGACAATCTGTTACAGGACTTACATTCAGAATTAAACAGGCGCAGAGAAGAGCAGGCACGAAAGGAGCGTGAAGAAAAGGCACGAAATGAGCGTGAAGAAAAGGCACGAAAGGAGCGTGAAATACGTATTTTCGGGAAGCCTTTAAGCTCTGTACGAAAAGGAGATATTATCAGATACGGCAAATATTATCAGGATACTGACAGACAAAAATCCCCCATTGAATGGCTTGTGCTTGATGTGAAAGAAAAAGAAGTTCTTCTTATCAGTCGTTATGCTCTTGACTGTAAACAATATTATCATGGCTATACTAGTACTAGTATAACCTGGGAGAATTGTGATCTCAGAAAATGGCTGAATGGTGATTTCATAAAATCTGCATTTTCAGAAGAAGAGGCAGAAAGAATTTTAGTCTCAGATATAAAAAATGATGACATTCCTCAACATCATAAAGGCGGAAACAATACAAAGGATCGTGTGTTCTGTCTGAGTATTTCTGAGGCAGAGCAGTATTTTGGTAACGATGAATCCAGAAAATGTAAACCGACGGCTTACGCACGTCAACAGGGCGCTTCTGTTTACAATGACTGTTGTTACTGGTGGCTTCGGTCGCCGTACACCCCCGGCAGTAAGTTCGGTTACTTTTGGCTTATGAAGGAGCGCAACGCTGCCTGCGTTCGTACGGTCGGCTCGCTCTATCCGATTGGCCGCAGCGTCAACTATGACCGCGTTGCTGTTCGGCCCGCTTTACGGATAATCTGTAATCAGTAATCTTTTAATCTGAAATCATCCGACTGCTGACAGGCCGCGGAATCAGGGCGTAGCGAAGCTACGCCCCAAACCGACCGTGAAGCGGTCGGTTGACAACAAAAAAATAGAATAGTTGGACGTGTATATATATAAAATATCATAGACAGTTATGAGACATTCCTGATAAAGGTATTCTCATAAGAAATCAAAACAGTCAATGGGTTACCACCTGTTATTTGCACCTTTTCGACAGGATTATAAATGAAAGGTTTTGGATATGATATTGTCTCTGTTACACAGATGAATTGTTGCTAAAGGTGCTCTGACTCGGGTAATAAAAACAGAACGCTCATCTGAAACAGGGACACACGGGTAATCTTCGCTGTCTTGCTTTCAGACAGTTTGTACTGAAAAGGAATGAAAAGAGTATTTAACACCTATATTTCTTAGTTTAATAAAATTTTTTCTGAAAGATATTATATAATTGATAACAGTTATTTTGCTATGATGTATTTTCTGGTGTTGTTCAGATGAAGCATACACAGCAGGTATTCAAAAGATACATGGAAACTCAAGGTTAAGAAAGGATAACGGCTCCGATTCCTTAAAGTGAGGTTATGAGCCGGACTGACTTTATGAAAAATAATAAAAAGAAGAACAAAAACAATAAGAAAGTAACAAAAACAGATAATGATTTCGTGTCTGATTTTTCCGTAAATCTGCACGCGCTCTCCCGTTTTATGAAAAATCTGCCTAAAGACGCCAGACTGAAGGAAATGGCCGGCGGCAGAAATGTTATTGAAGTAAAGAAAATACTTGAAAACAACGCATTGAACGAAATGCTGATTTCCAATCAGCAGCTGATATGCGATCATCTGCGCGATGAGGCTGAGGTGTATCATGAAATTCAGAATCTTATCGCTGAATATGAACGGGAACTTAAGAGTCTGGAGGAAGAATTTGATGATTCTGAATCTGAAGAAACTCCCGTGTCTGCGTCTGATTCCGAAAAGTCAGAAAATGGAGCCGGCGGAAAACATAAACGCAGATTTTCACAAAAACACGTCCCTGATGAAGCCACTCTTAAGCTTCAAGCTCTGATTGCCGAGAAGCTTCCTTACTATCGTGAAAAAAATACCGTGCATTTTGATTCAAGAATCAGCTTTTCCAGTGAAGACGATGTCATCAGAATGCATGACTGGATAAATAATCCTGAAGAAATTGCCAGACATTCATTTTATCCGCTGATATCAAATACTCAGAAGACCCGTCAGAAGAGAAAAATCGAGGAATTCCGTTTTTACAGTAAAGCTCTTAAAGAAAACACGGATCCGGAAATTGTAAAAGAATGTCGCGAGAAAATTGAAAAGTTCAAAAAAAACGGCCCCGTAAAGGAAAGACCGATAAGAATCTGTTCACATCTTGATTCCCTCATTTATGCCAGCTACGCCAGACTGCTGCGGAAAAAATATGAGGAATACATACGTGATCTGGGATTTTCGGATTCCGTTCTTGCCTACAGAAAAACTCCCGTGAGAAAGATAAACGGCGTGAAAGTTGAGTTTCCGACCATAGGAGCCGTTTATGACGTAGTGCGGTTTATCAGAGAGAAGAACTGCAGGTGCATCGCTCTTTCCGTAGATCTCTCATCTTTCTTTGACTGCATTGATCACCGTAATCTTAAGGAGGAATGGCAGAACATTCTCGGGGTAGCAGAGCTTCCACCCGATCATTACAATGTTTTCAAATCACTGACAAACTACTGTTACGTGGAAAAGAGTGAACTCGAAAGATATGCCTGCGAGTGCCATGCTGACGAAATTCCTGATGATGAGGAGGACGATGAAGTTGTATATACCTCTTTTTCATGGCGCAGGTTCTTCAGAAACGGTGCTGATTTCCGAAAATTCAGAAAATGGTACAAGGCACAGCCTGATTTTGCCGGTTTCTCATCATTTCACCGGAATCCCGGAATTGTCAAAGGCGGCCGAGGCTGTGGTGTTCCTCAGGGACTGAGCATCAGTGCGGTTCTTTCGAACATCTACATGATTAAATTTGATAAGGCAATGGCTGATTTTGCCAGGGAAAACGGCTGTATGTACCGCCGCTACTGCGACGATATTCTGCTGATAGGTCCGGATGACCGGAATTTCATGGACAGCGCCTATGAGTTTCTCTGTGAAAAAATCAGGGAAAGAGGGGAGGGACTGAAGCTGCACCCGTATCACAGGAATTTCAGAAATCCTTACTCAAAGTGTCAGATGTATGATTTTACTTCTCCGCAAATCAGAGAGATGCCGATGCAGTATCTCGGTTTTTACTTTAACGGCGAGAGAGTGCGCATCAGAGAAAGCAGTATTGCCGGTTTTTACAGGGATATGAGCAAGGCGGTGACGGCCCTGCGCATCAGAAAATTCAATTTCGCCAGAAAAAAGATAATGGATGATATAGGTTATCTTGCTGCAGAAAATTTAGGAAAGGTTAAGCTTGTTTGCGTCCGGCACGTGATGGAGGATAAACTGTCAAAGGAGGTTAAAAAGGTTATCCACAGATGTACCCCCGAAGCGGCCAGACGTGTCACCAACCGCTGTCTTGATATCAGTTCAAGAATAGACGACTTTGCCGAAAGTGATCAGTTCAAGGATAAGCTTCTCCGGTTTATCATCAGTGACGTGGACAAAGAGACCGGCAGAACCGTATACAGACAGGCGTTCGTACCAAATCTCAGACTTCTGCACAGAATATATTCCTTCAGATCCACCAGAAACTTCATGCGTTATGTGATAAACGCGGCTGAGGTTTTTGATGAACCGGAAAAGGGTAACAATACCATCAGAAGACAGCTTCGCTCACATACGACCCACCTGAACAGAAAGATTCGCAGGGCTTATCTCATCAACTGTGAGAAGCTTAAGGAATATGCTTCCGAGTTTCTTCTGGCACAGAAAAGGTAACAGCTGACAAAGTTACTTTCCCGAATGACCTGAATGTCATGACGGAATCGGTATCAGACTCTTGACATCATTAAACGTTGGGATAGAATGACCAGTGCTGAATATGCAGATATTCAGGTTAATTAGTAACTAGTAAATAATCAATCAGGCCCTGCTCACTGAGCTTTTACGGCCGAAATTCTAGTCTGTGGAATGTGTCTTAGGTTCTTGAGATTAAATCCGTGGCACATTCCGTGCAGACCTGTCGCTGACCGTGTTCAATTTACGGTTTTCATCAGAAAGCATCTATACGGAATATTGACTTTTTGTTCCCTAGACATATATTTGAATTAATTGATTTGTATCTTTTTCTGAAACCGGTCATATACGCTTTCTGCGGAAATAAGGGCCCGGCATGACGGAGATAATATGGGAAAAAAAGCTTCAAGGTGGTTCAGGAGTCATCAGATATCCGAAAACGCTCAGAATAAAAATAACGGTGATGTCATCAGTAATAAGGCTTCTTCGGAACATCTCTGTCCGGTGTGCGGACGTTACCTGTTTGAATCAGAATCAAGTCATGACATCTGTCCGTTCTGCGGCTGGGAGGATGATAGTCTGATGGAGTCTGAACCTGACGGCTGGGCCGGCTGTTCCAACGATTTATGCCTCAGTATGTACAGGAAACGTTATCTGAATGCTCTGAAAAACAATTCCTCATACGAATATTCAAGAGACGGAATTCCGGAAAATTCCGAAGATTCCGGTAGCTGAAGCCGGCTGTTTCTGAAAAAATTAAAAACATGTTTTTAAAATTTTCACATGCTGTTTGACTGTAATATCAGGCAATGTAGAATAGATGTGCTGAACATGCAGATGTTCAGGAATATTATATCTAAGATAATTATCAATAGGCCGGTATCGGGCGTGTCTCGGACATTACGGCTGAATTTAAGGTTAGAGGAATGCATCTTAGGTTCTTGAGATTAAATCCGTGGTGCATTCCGTGCAAATTCTTTCTTTCCGTATCCGCGTCTATTTCCGCTGTCTCTCTTTTTCATTCTATTTCTTCATCGGTTAACCTGTTCACAATTTTTACAGAAAATCTGGTTTTTTGGCTGATTACAGGTCTGACATCACATTCAGGTGAAAGTGCTGCCTTTACAATTGAACTAGTGAATTGTCTTTTTTTTGAACGGACAGGAGTGGCTCTGCATGTGGTTTTTAAAAAAAGAAAGCTCTGATGTCGATAATAAAGCCAGAGAGCTGATAGAAAAAGAAAAGAGTTCTGCAAAGATAATCATGGAACTTGCGAAGCAGCATGAATCCATGATAAAGAGTATCAACAGTCAGCTTTCTCAGCTTAATGAGAATGTGTGCAAGCTGTATGATATGGGGCAGAACAGGGAAGATTTTGTCAGGGAGCTGACGGATAAGTCTCTTGCCGATACCAGAAAGGAAGTGCTTGATGTCTGTCATCAGGATCTTGATCTCATAAGTACCATGAAAAGCTGTATGGCCGTAGTGCAGGCTGATGTGGTTGCTCTCAGAAAAATGCATGAAACCTTTATTAAGGGGTTTGACAGCCTGAGAGAACAGATGTCGGCAATCAGAGAATGTACAAGCATAATCTCCTCCGTGTCCAGTCAGACCAATCTTCTGGCGCTGAATGCCACCATTGAGGCCGCAAGAGCCGGCGAACACGGCCGCGGTTTCGCAGTGGTTGCAGGTGAGGTTAAGAAGCTTTCTCTTGACACTGCCGAAGCTTCTTCAAGAATTGATATATGTGTGGATGACTTTACCAACCAGATTAACAATCTCATTGAGGATGCCACGAAGAGTGCCGCCAAGTTCGAAGAAGTCAGCAAGTATACCGAGGAATCCGGAGGAACCTTCCAGCTTTCCATAGACAAGCATGAGGAAATCGCCAACGGTATTTTCTCCTATGTGGACGACACTCTGAAAAATGTTCTTAACAGCGTGCACGAGCACATTGAAAGCGAGAATAAGGATTACGGCATTGAGCATATAATCAGGGATGTGGAGGAAATTTCGTATAAACAGTCTGAACTGGCAAAAAACTATCGTACCTTCAGCAGTTACATCAATGATTTTTCTGCCAGATTGTCCGAACTTAAAAATGAGGGTGAAGATGATACGGATTGATTCCGGAAAGATCCCGTAATCGGTAGCAGGAGGCACTTTCCATGAATGTGGAGTGCCCCCCATAAGTTGAACAAATAAAACTTATGCTTATTCTAAGGCTGAATTTCTTACTTCACAAGGAGTTCGGCCTTTTAATTTTTTCTGTATTCTATCATTGTTGTAATAATGGATATATTTCTCCATCGCATCTTTAAGTTCGTCTAGAGTGTTAAACTCATATTCATGTCCATAAAACATCTCGTTTTTCATCTTTCCAAAGAAATTTTCCATAATGCTATTGTCATAGCAGTTACCCTTGCGAGACATCGACTGAATGATACCTCTTTCTCTGAGCATGGAATGATACTCGAACATTTGG
>NZ_JNKD01000041.1:0-27583 GCF_000701925.1 Ruminobacter sp. RM87
CAGCTTTCTTTTCAGCTTCAAGCTTTGCCTTTAATTCCGCTGCCTTCTTTTTCTCCTCGGCTTTCTTTTCCTCTTCTAGTTTAGCTAACTCCTGTTTCTTTCTTTCTTCAGCTAAAACTTTTGCCTTTGCATCAATATCAGCTTCAGCCTTTAACAGCTCCACATCCTTACCAATAGCGTTCTTTTTATTAATTTTCGCAATAACTTCTGCATTGTCTTCATCTGAAATAATAATTTTAGAATCTTGAGCAACACTTTCCTTATTGACTTCTGCTTTATCAATATCATCTTGTGCCGCATCTCTCTTATCTTTTAAGGCACCGTCATCATCAATGTTATTATGAATTTTTTCAGTGTCTTCAACAGTAATCAACGGATTAAGGTCATCTCTGGTCTTTGAAAGCTCCGGCATCAGTGAATCGACATTTTTATCATCATCTTCTATGGCATTGAGCATATCCTGAGCTTTCTGATTCTGTTCAGTAATAATAGAATTATCCACAAGAGGCTTATTCTGATATTTAATAACAAACACAAGGACTCCAGCAACCATTACAGCTATTGCTGCTCCGCCAAACAAAGCAGTTAAAGTAGCTTTTCTGCGTCTTCTTGCCCGATCAATAGGATTATATTTGTTGCTATCAGTATCCGATAAACCTTCAATCATGCTCTTAATCGCACCGGGATTACCTTTAGCTGCCTGAAGTTCTTTACTGTTTTTCAATGTACGATCATCCAGACCTCGCATTCCTACCATACTTCCGTAGTATGACATGACCAGAATGCTCTCCTGAACACTGATTGGTTTTATCTCCATTTCCATTGGTTCTACGGATAGAGAATTAAGCTGCCTGATTTTCTGCGCCTGCTTTGCTGATGATGAAACAGTTGTTACAATTGAAAAAAGCTGATCTTTTTTGTATTTACTGTAAATATCCACAAGTTCTGAAATAAAACGATCGGCAATATTATCAAAATCATCGATTACAATCAGTACACGCTTCTTGCCAAAATTCATTTTCTGAACAGAACCGATCAGCTTGTCATTTGAATTAATCTTATTTGCATTGGAAATCTGATTTAAAAGTATCTCTCTGCATTTTGTCAGATCCGGATTTCCAGAACCGGGAATATAGGCCTTAATGAATTTGTCATCAACTGATGAAATAAGTTGCTCACATATAACAGTTTTTCCAGCACCAAGACTCCCTTTGATAACAATAAAAGGGGCTCCTACTGAAATCTGATACTTAATTCGCTCTACTAATGATTTTTGACTAGTTAGTTGTGGTAACTGTTCCAAGGCCATGTTATTTCCCTTCTCTATTGCTAATAATCAGTCGACAGATATTTATTATGTTAGGCCAATAGTTATAAAAAATTTCTTTCTCAGGCAGATTGATACACAACACCAGCCTCAAAAGACTCTATTAACAACCTCAAATATGAAAAATTTTATGACGAAGCATACCTTCGTATAAAACCCGATCAATGAATTATATTAGATATTATTTCAGTCATACACATTTACAATTTTTTTACTACAAAGACTGTGAATATACTAGAAAAAATAGAATATTAAACAAATGGGACGTGCTATACGAAGAGAAAGCCGGATATTCAGCTTTCTCTTTAAACAAGCAGATAAAACAAGGATTACTTTGTTGCTTCTACAATCTCAGCCTGTGACAAATCGTCCTTTACAGAAGATTTTCCGAGAGCATCAGGAATAATGTAGCGAATATGACCATTTAATGCTTTTTTATCATGTATCATGAGCTTCATAAAATCATCAGTTGTCATATTTTCTGGCTTGGAAACAGGAAGTCTGTTATTCTTTAATAAAGCGACAATACGATTGAATTCGTTGCCTGACAAATATCCTCTTATTAAAGCAACACGGGATGCCATTACGGTACCTGCAGCAACAGCTTCTCCGTGAAGCCATACTCCGTACCCCATAAAAGTCTCAATGGCATGACCGAAGGTATGTCCTAAATTAAGGATGGCACGAATACCACCTTCCTTCTCATCCTGATGAACAACTTCAGCCTTAATTGAACAACATCTGTAAACTACTTCGGATATAACATCAAAATCAAGCTTCCATATATTGTCAGTATGTTCTTCAAGATACTTGAAAAACGAATTATCCCAAATAATACCATACTTGATAACTTCGGCCATACCGGCAGCAAGCTCACGTTCAGGGAGTGTTTGCAAACAGTTCAGATCAATAATTACAGCCTTAGGCTGATAAAAAGCTCCAATCATATTTTTGCCAAGAGGATGATTTATTCCTGTTTTTCCTCCTACAGATGAATCAACATGTGACAACAATGTTGTAGGAACCTGAATAAAATCAACTCCTCTCTGGAATGAAGCGGCGGCAAAACCAGTCAGATCTCCAATAACACCACCACCAAGAGCAACAAGAGTAGTATCACGACCGCAGTTATGCTCAAGAAGAAAAGTCATAATCTGATTAAAGCTTTCTAAATTCTTGTACTTTTCACCATCAGGAAGTATGCAGCTTGAAACCTTATATCCTAATCTGGCAATTGATTCTTCCAACTTAGAAAGATACCAGGTACAAACAGTTGTGTTTGTAACTATTACAACATTACCTTTCTTCTTAATATAACCGCCCCAAACGTCTTCACGCTCGAGAAGACCACAGTCAATAAAAATCGGATAACTACGATCACCTAAATCAACAGTTAAAGTTTTCATTACATATCCTTCAGTTCATCAAACTTATCAACAATCTGTAAAGCAATCTGCTTTGCTGAATACTGATCAGTTTCAACAACTATGTCAGCCACTTCCATATATAACGGCTCTCTTTCAGCCATTAAACGGGTTAAGGTTCCCAAAGGATCGGAATTATTTAACAAAGGACGTCTGGTGTCTCTGCAAGTTCTCTGATATTGCTTATCAACTGATGTTTTTAAATAAACCACAACACCTCTGGAAGAAAGAGCCTTTCTGTTGTTGGAATTCTTCACAGCCCCGCCACCTGTAGCAAGTATAATTCCCTTTTTCTGAGTAAGTTCATCAATAACGACTTCCTCTCTTTTTCTAAACCCTTCTTCACCCTCAACATCAAAAACCCAAGATATATCCGCACCAGTTCTTTTTTCAATTTCGGTGTCAGAATCAATCAAAGGTAAAGAAGTAAGCTCAGACAGAATTTTACCTATCGTACTTTTACCAGCCCCCATTGGCCCTACTAGAAATATATTCTGAGATTCAGACATAATGCTTAATAGCCCTACATTAACTTATAGTTATAGACATCATCGACTAGATAATGGTTGATTATAACTTATTTTAGAAAAAGATGAACACTGAAAAAACAGATTGAAAATAGTCAATTTGGTGGATTAATTAAAAAAGGCTGTCTTTTCAGACAGCCTTGAATCTAACTAACTAATACTATTACATTGTTTCCTTGAGGATGTGTGGAGTAATAAATACTAACACTTCTCTCTTAGAATTGGTGTTATCAATGCTCTTGAATAACCAGCCAAGTACAGGGATATCACCAAGTAAAGGAACCTTCTTTACAGTACGTGATACAGACTGCTGGAAGATACCACCAAGTACCAGAGTTTCGCCATTACCTACGAGAACCTGAGTATTGAGTTCACGGGTTTCAATTGACAGAGAAGAAGTACCGAATGACTTAACTTCATCGCCCTTATCATCCTGAGTAATAGCTAAATCAAGGAATACAGAATCATCAGGAGTGATCTGAGGAGTTACCTTTAAACTCAGTACAGCCTTCTTCCATTCAATAGTTGTATTACCTGCAGAAGATGCAGTGATTGACGGAATTTCATAACCCTGTTCAATGTAAGCTTCCTTCTGGTTGGTTGTGGTAATGCGAGGGCTTGAAATAATATCAGTACGCTTTTCAGTTTCCAGAGCCTTGAGAGCCAGGTTGATGGCAAAGTTCTTGGTGATACGACCAAGGGAGAATGTGCCACCATCAGTAGGAACGTCAGTAGAAGTACCATGACCTGCATACCACTTACCATCGTTAGGCTTACCAGTAGATAAAACGCCGTTATTGGTGTCCATACCCCAGTTGATACCTAACGCAGTCTCAGCTGATTCATCAATTGAAACAATTCTTGCTTCAATAACAACCTGCTGTACTGGAGTATCAAGAGTTTCAACCAGACGTCTGATGTTTGCTATAGAGGATTCAGTATCCTTGATGATAAGAGTATTAGTTCTTTCATCAACAGTTACAGTACCACGAGAGGACAGCAGACTGTCAGTAGAATCAGCAGAATTTGAAGTGCCGTAAGCGTTAGTATTGTTAGCCTTTATAGATAAGGAAGAGTCCTTAGTAGAAATCAGCTTAACAAAATCAGCAGCCTTTGCATAATTAATCTGGATAAAGTCAGTTACCAAAGGTTCCTTAGCTGTCTTCTTATCCTGTTCTTCAAGCTGCTTCTGTTCATACTGAGCGAGTTCTTCCTGAGAACCAATAAGAAGAATAGTACCTTCTACACGCTTATCCAAACCTTTAACTCGAAGAATGGTGTCTAAAGCCTGATCCCAAGGTACACTATCAAAATTGATAGTAATGTTACCGGTTACAGAATCATTCATTACGAGGTTAAGATTAACTTCCTGAGCTAAAACCTTTAAAGCAGAACGTACAGGTACATCCTGGAAAGATAATGAAATAAGCTTGCCGCTATACTTCTGGGTATTATCAAGTTTAACAACAGGCTTCTTCTTAGCTACATTAATTACAACAGTATCTCCTGACTGATCAAACTTAGCATCAAATTCAGCATTATACATTGTAAAGTCGAGAACAGCACCATCAGCTGTCTGAGATACGTCAATAGACTTAACCTGAGTTGCGTAATCAGCGACATCCATAACTGCCAGTAAATCAGGAGCTACATTAGTACCATGGAATTTAGCTATAAGATGAGTTCCCTTAGGCTGTAAATCGAGGGCAGCACTCTTGTTATCAAGAGTAACAACAACAAGGCCGTCACCTGCAGAATTCTTCTTGAATGATAAAGCGTTGATACGATTAATACCACCGGCAACTGACTTATCTGCGTTGGTGTTTATAATGTCAGGAGTATTAACACCATTTCTAGCTGCAGTAACACGTGGGTCAGTACCGATAGTTACATACAGAGAATTATTCTGCTGAGACACTTCGTATGGAACAAGTGACTTAAGGCCAAAAACAACATCCAAGCCATCACCGTTCTGCTTCACGTTCATGTCCTTTATACCCTTAACATTTACATCAAGAGTATCTTTCAATAAGGCAGATTCAGCATCTGACAGATTGATTACCAACTGTTCTGGATGATACTGAAGTCTATCCTGATATGAACCAATAGGACCATCAAACTGAAGTTCAATCTTAGTCTGACTAGCATACTGATCATTAACCTTAACGTTTTCGAGCTTGGTAGCTGCCTCGGCAGGCAGTACAACGCCAGCCACGGTAGCCAGCATTACAAAAAGCCCTAATTTATTTTTTTGTAAATTCATAATTTTTCCTGCCTGCTAAACTATTCCGCTGTAATTAAATCTAAACGACTGGAGCGCTTATCCCAACAACCCTTGCCGTCGGAAATAAACTCTTCAACTTCAACTGAGTCAGGTGCAACACGTACAACCTTACCAAAGTTTAACCCCATATGCATACCTGGAGTTACGTTAACCAAAACACCATCTGCTGTCTGGATAATTGCTTTCAGCTTTCCATCAATGCTAATGGTTCCCTTCATAAAGAGGTTATCCAAAGCAAACTGTTCCAGTTCCTCCATTGGTCTTTCACGATCCGGCTGCTCACAATCTAATGGTTTGAGAGGCTGAACCATTGAAATTTCTGGTTTTGGTAAAACAAACGGCATTCTGTCAGTTTTAGGTTCAAACTTCATAGCTACAAAGGTATTAACCTTAGGTAACTCTTCAATTCTAGACGTAGCCTGGCGAAGAGCATTCTGAGCAGTCTGCTGAATGTCATCATCATATTTACCACAGGCACTTAAGCTGACGGCAGTTGTTAGAAGCAAAGTAACCAATGCTAACTTTTTCATTATCTGCCTCCCTTATTTCTTCTGCTTGAACGGTCACCGCCCTTCTTCTGTACAACATTGTTATAACGGAAGGTCTTAGCTAACATATTCATTTCGAGAAGTTCACCATCACTTACAGCTGGCTGTGCTTCCTGAGTTGAAATGGTGGTAACATTACCATCTTTTGGTCTTTCTTCAGATGCTTTTACTGCCTTTGCTTTTGTAGTATCAACATGCTTCAGAGAAAACTTATCAATAGTAACAATTCGTGGTAAAGCAGCAACATCTGCAGCAAAGCTACCTAACTGCTGGTATGTACCGGTAACAAATATACTCATTGGTAACTCTGTATAAATGTCCTGAACAATTTCACTTTCCCACTTTATACTAATGAGATTCAGACCATTATCCTGAGCAATAAAACTGATATCGTCAAGAAGATTAGCTACTTCGTTACTGTTAGGTAACTGACGTAACTGTGCATCAAGCAAACTTTCCAGCTCTACAATCTGTTCCTTGTACTGTTCCAGATTAACAGCCATCTTTGCTTTTTCATCGAACTGTTTGCGGAGATCGGTTTCAATGTTTTCCTTCTTTTCAATCTCTTCAAGCTGTTCCATATTCAGAGCTACGAATGAACCACCGACAATGGCTGCAACCAGAAGAAAACCAGTCAAATAACGGAGAACCTGAGGCCATGTTTCAATGCGGCTAACATCAAAATCTCCGACACCAAGATTACTAGCCATTATCTACCTCCTTTCATTGAATTGTTCGGCGCCTGAGCATTATTCTGACTGTCGAGGACACTGAATAGCATATCGAACGCGTATAATCCATCAGGAAGAGTTGGAATAATCTTTTTACCATCTCTCACTTCAGCCTTGGTCTGAGTAATAGTGCCGTTACCAAGCCACTGGCTGTTATCAATGTTACGTAACATTGAAGACAGACGAGGGTTAGATTCAGCTAAACCACCAAGTTTAACAATACGATTATCATAGTTCATGTAGCCGAGATAAACACCTGAAGACACCAGTGTTGGTAAATCAGAGTAGAGATGCACCGGAATATTACGACTCTGCTGAAGTTTATCAATCGCATTCATACGATCGATAAGTTCCTGACGTCTCTGCTTAAGTTTTTCAATTTCGGCAATTTTCTGATCAACTACTTTTATTTCATTATTCCACTGACTGTTTCTGTCTTCCTGATTCTGAATTCTCCAATCAAGAGCAAAATAAATCAGAATGGCAACAATTGCTCCGGCAAAGAGAAATATAACCATGAGTTGAAGAAAATTCTTTCTCTGACGTTCCTTTATTACCTCACGCCATGGTAAAAGGTTTATATTGGACATGGTTCAAAACTCCTTAAAGCTAAACCTAGAGCAGTCATGAACTTGTAACCTTGAGGGTTTTCTTCATTCTTTAACTTAGGGAACTGCTTGAAGATATCAACACACTTGACATCCTTTCTCAACAAAGAAACCATCTGTTCAGTCAGACCGTTTAATAAACAACCACCGCCAGTCAGCACAATCACATCAAGATCATGATGAGTAGAAGATGAAGTGAATAACTGAATATTACGCTTGATATTCTGTGCAAGCTGAGTCATAAATGGATTTACAACTTCACTTGTTGCATCTGCCGGCATTCTGTTCTGAATCTTAGACTTTTCAGCATCATCATAAGGCAAACCATACGCATTACACAGATTCTGTGTAACATTATCGCCACCAAAATTCTGTAAACGCTGGTAAATAACTTCCCCCTTATAGACAACACCAAAAGTGAGGGTGACCGCGCCAACATCGACAATACCTACAGGTTTTTCATCACAAAGGACATCAAACCCAGGAACAAATGCCTTAACGGCTCTTGCCAAAGCATGAACTGAAACGTCCACAACCTTAACTTCCATACCCAGAGTATCAAAGATAGCGCAACGATCGGTTACACTCTGAGAACGAGCACCACTTATAAGAACATCCTGTTTTTGGTTATCAACGAAATTATCACCTAGGACTTCATAGTCAAGATTAATTTCCTCTAATGGGAATGGTATCAGCTGTTCTGCTTCAGAGTTAATGAAATTACTTAACTCAGTTTCGCTCTGACCTGCATCAACCTGTATCACCTTTGAAATAACACTTGACCCCGAAACAGATGTTGCTATGTATCTTGGTCTTTGTCCGATACGCTTAATCAAAGTTCTGCAAGCATTGACTACCTTTTCCATATCATGAATCTGGTAATCAACAATAGATCCCTTTGGAGTTGGGACTTCTGCAACCGCAGTGATTTGAACAGTACCAGGCTTTCCACTAATAGCAACAGCCTTAATAGATTGGCTTCCAAAATCCACGCCTAGGAGCGGATATAGGTTACCTTTGTTTTTCATTCCAGCCATAATTGCATCCGTGCTGATTAACATTTTACTCGTTCTTTTATAATAACTTTAAATTTTTGGATCGTGCCAAAAAAATCTTTATTGATGTACTCTATTTTGAGCTAGGTAACAAATTATTATATAATTAGATAAAATTACGTCATGATATATGGATTAAAAAAATGATTTTTATATGGTTGAGACGAATAATCTGGTTTTTCCTTTTTATTATCAGTCTTTGTATGGCTGCAGGTTGCTTCTATTATTACCACGTTAAAAGTACTCTACCTGATGTCAGCCAATTAAAAGAAGTGAGCTATGAAACACCACTTCAGATTTATTCTGCCGATAATCTTCTTATAGGTGAATTCGGAACTGACAGAAGAATCCCACTGGAATTTGAACAGATTCCACAGCAGGTTAAAGACGCTTTTATTGCTATTGAAGACCGTAATTTCTATAACCACATAGGTATAGATCCCAAAGGGATACTGAGAGCTGTAAAAGTTTTGTTTGAAAAAAGAACCATGTCCCAGGGCGCAAGTACCATTACTCAGCAGGTAGCACGAAACTTCTTCCTGTCTCCAGAGAAGAACATAACCAGAAAACTCAAAGAAATTTTTATTTCTATCCATATGGAACAGGAGCTTACTAAGGATGAAATTCTTACTTTATATCTTAATAAGATTCCTTTCAGTCATCATGCCAACGGCATAGCGGCGGCAGCGTACATATATTTCGGAAAGACTGTAGATGAACTGACCCTCGGTGAAACGGCCATTCTTGCTGGGATGCCAAAAGCACCTTCATCCAACAATCCTATCTCTCATCCGGATAAAGCCCGTGAACGCCGACATACTGTTCTCGAAAGTATGCTGATTACAGGGAAAATCACTAAGGAACAGTTTGAAGAAGCGGATAAGGAGCCTATCAATTCCTATTACCATGCTCCCAAAATAGAGGCCAATGCCGGATATGTTGCAGAATCAATCAGACAGACTTTGGAAGCAACTTATGGTGATGCCATCTACAGCGAAGGCTTCAAAGTATATGCCACTGTGGACAGTCGTGTTCAGGAAAAAGCCAATCAGGCGATCTACAACGGTCTTACCGACTATGATATGAGACACGGTTACAGAAAACCTGAAAACATAGAAGAACTTAATATTGATATTAAAGATACTGATGCGTGGAAGGCCGAACTGAAAAAACGTCAGCTGTACGACTACATTACGCCGGCTTTGGTGCTTACACTTCAGGCTGACAACAGCGCCAACATTGTTTTTGCCGACGATACAAAGTCATCAATCACATGGAACAATATTAAGTGGGCATCAAATTACGATAACCATAAGAAAAATACTCACCACCCTATTGAAAAGATCCTCAAACCAGGTGATATTGTATATGTGCACAAAAAGGAAAACGGAGAATACGGTCTGAGACAGGTTCCTCAGGTTCAGGGCGCCCTGGTTTCCGTAAACGCACAGACCGGCGCTATATTGTCAATGGTTGGCGGATACAGTTATAAGAAGAGCAGTTTCAACAGAGTTGAACTATCAAAACGTCAGGCGGGTTCTAATATCAAACCATTCCTTTACAGTGCAGCTCTTGCTAAAGGCTTTACTCTGGGTACCTATGTTGCCGATGAGAAATTCTCTATCTGGAATAAATGGAGTAATCAGACATGGTCTCCCAAGAACTCTCCAAACGTATATGAAGGTCCTATTCCGCTTAGAGTAGCTCTTGCAAAATCCAAAAACGTGGTTTCCGTACGCATTCTTAACCAGATAGGCGTATCAAACTTCGTTAAGCACCTGAAAAAATTCGGTATTGATGTTAATCAGAAATACTATCAGAATCTTTCTCTTGCTCTTGGTGCCTATGAAATAACTCCACTTGAACTTGTTACTGCATACAGCACATTTGCCAACGGCGGTTATAAGATTGAGCCGTACCTCATTGACAAGATTGTCGTAGGTAGCAACGAACAGGTAATTTATGAAGCCAATCCTGCCATTGCCTGTCCTGACTGTGAAGACGCAGTGACAAATACAATCGTTCCTGAAGTCATTGAACAACAGGCCAAATACCTTGAAGACAACAACTATGCTGAACAGGTTATAACGCATGGCAACGCATTCCTTATAAGCGATACCTTAAAGAGCGTTATACATGGCGGATACGGTCCAAACGGTCCGTTCAACGGCACGGGAACAAGAGCCAGGGCAATGAACCGTCCGGACATAGCAGGTAAGACCGGTACCACCAATGACAGCCGTGATGCCTGGTTCAGTGGCTTCAATGCCAATATTGCCACAACCGTATGGGTTGGTAACGACAACTTCTCCAAAACACTCGGTCGTGGGGAGTCTGGTGCTAAAACAGCTTTACCTATATGGATTGAATTCATGAGCTATCTGCTTAAAGATCAGCCGGTAGCTTCTGTTGAAAAACCTGATTATGTGGTTAAAAACAGTATCTACGGATATCCCGAATATATGATTAGTAATACTAACGACATCAATTTCGGTTCTACCTCATCCGATGAACCTCAGACATATATTCAGCAGGACCAATACGGTTCCGATATTCAGTCTGTACCTGTAACTCAGCCTCAGAATACACAGCCTTCATCAATCGAAGATCTGTTCTAATCTAACCATAAAGATAGTTTCCTCAGTTCAATGGGGAAACTATCAGTCACTTACTTAGTAAGTTCTCTGTTCATTATGGCACCTTAACCAGAATTGATAACCCAGACATCTGATAGACTTCTTTTGACAGTTGTTTAAGAATAATCATGATTAACAGATCAGTAAATACTTTTATATCGTCAAAAGTAAAAAACCACCGTTAAACTAACGGTGGTAAATCAGAGCAGAATAAATGAATTATTATTGCCTCAGAAACTGTTTATTTTCGAAGTTTAAGCTTATCTCTAATACTTGAAAGACGATCCAGCGCTTCTATTAAAGTCTCATCTTTTTTAGCAAAATGCAGTCTGATATACTGTTTTACTTTTCCATCTTTAAAAAAACTGGATCCTGGAACAGCACCAACCCCTACAACAGAAGCCAGATCCTCACAAAACTTCAAATCATCATCATAGTCAAATTCAGAGATATCCACGAGAACATAATATGCTCCCTGAGGCACAGTATGTTTCAGGCCAATCCTGTCAAGCCCCTGCAAAAACAAGTCGCGTTTATGAGTATATTTATCCTGCAAATCTTCATAATACTCATTACCGAAATTCAGAGCTGTTACAGCTGCCTCCTGCAGAGGAGCCGCAGCACCGACGGTCAGAAAATCATGGACCTTACGAACATTATCAATAATGAACGAAGGAGCAATCACATACCCCAGACGCCAACCTGTGATTGAATAGGTTTTTGAGAGTGAGCCGCAGGAAATGGTTCTATCCCACATTCCTGGAAGTGATGCCATGTATACGTGATGATTCGGAGAATAAACTATGTGTTCATATACTTCATCGGTTATCACGAACACATCATATTTAACGGCAAGATCACCTATATATCTCAGTTCATCCTCAGTAAATACCTTTCCACATGGATTTGAAGGATTACAGAGAATTATTGCCTTAGGATGAAGGCGAAAAGCTTCTTCCAGTTCGTCTTTATCAAAGCTGAATGACGGTGGTATGAGATTCACATATACCGGTTCAGCTCCGGATAAAATGGCATCAGCCGCATAATTTTCATAAAACGGAGAAAATACAACGACCTTATCACCAGGATTTGTAACTGTTAAAACGGCTGCCATCATTGCTTCAGTACTACCTGAGGTTACAACAATTTCTCCTTCAGGGCTAATTTTTCTGCCCATTAGCTTTGACTGTTTTTCAGCCAGCGCCTGTCTGAAATTTGCGGCTCCCCAGGTAATTGAATACTGATGATAATCCTCATAGGCCACCTGAGACAGTCGCTCAAGCAACTCACGCGGAGGGTCGAAATCCGGAAACCCCTGTGAAAGATTTACCGCATTGTACTTCTGGCAGATTCTGGTCATTCTGCGAATAACCGAATCCGTAAAAGTTCCGCATCTTTTGGATATTGCAGCCATTTCTCAGCATTCTCCTTAAATATTGTAGCTCAAACTACGTTCATCAATAATACGCTTTGACTTATGTTCTGAACGAGTATTAAGAGCTCCGTCAGGATGAATTACGACCTTGGTCGGCTTAACACCTACTCTGGCCTTAATTGCAGCTGAAACTCTTGCTGCCAGTTCTTCATCTGATTCAGGATTGTCTGAATTCTTTTCAACTTCAACGTTATACTTGCAGGTAAGATCCTTTTCGTAAATTCTTACCAGATATTCACCGGTAATACCATCAATACCGCGAATTACAGCTTCAATATCGCTAGGGAACACGTTAACAGCTGAAACAATGAACATATCATCCTTTCTACCGAGAATATGAATTCTTCCGTGTGTACGTCCGCATGAGCACTTGGTCTGATCGATTCTGCCGATATCACCGGTTCTGAATCTAATCATAGGTCTTGCCTTCTTGCGAAGTGTGGTATAAACAAGCTCACCAACCTCACCGTTAGGAATAATCTTGCCGGTATGAATATCAACAGTTTCAACATAGATCTGATCTTCAGCAATATGAAGTCCATCTTTTGCATCACACATTGCAGCACAGGCACCATAAATATCAGACAGACCGTAGAAATCATAAACTTTGGCGCCCCACAGGTCTTCAATTGCCTTTCTGGTAGTATCGATTGAACCGCCCATTTCACCGGCTACGATAATGGTTCTGATTGACAGATCCTTCTTAGGGTCAATGCCGTGCTTCTTCGCGGTTTCGCCAAGATACCAGGCATATGAAGGGCTTGTCCAGATAATGGTTGGCTGGTAAGTTTTGAGAACAAACAACAGTCTTTCACTTGGAAGGGTACCGCCCCAGATACATAAAGCACCTAAGTTTTGAGCACCGATTACGTCAGGACCGCCAACATAGAGAGAGAAATTAAGAGCATGAATATATCTGTCCTTTGGTCTCATGCCTACCTGCCAGAACCAGCGACTTTCTGTATTCTGGAATTCATCAAAATCCTCTTTGGTAAACGGACTGATTGTTGGAACACCGGTTGAACCTGAAGAAGATGAAATAAAAATCACCTCTTCTTCAGGCACACAGCACAGTTCTCCAAGGAATGAACCTACACCCTGAGTTTCACGTTCAGTCTTCTTATCGATAAACGGGAACTTAGACAGATCTGACAGTTCATGAATATCTTCAGGCTTTAAACCTGCAGCGTCAAATGAGCGCTTATAATAAGGGGAGTTTTCATACGCAAACTTAACAGTTTCCTTAAGACGTTCCAACTGAAGTTTTTCCAACTCCTCACGAGGCATGGTTTCAATATGCTCGTCCCAATACTTACGTTCCTTCTGAATTTCAGCCATAAATCTTATTCTCCTAATTGTTATATACGTTGTTTATGTAATTCCATTTTTTATTTCTGGATTCAGTTATCTTTTCAATATCTTCATCTGTCAGATGGGCAAATCTTCTCTGTTTTTTTATAAAGTTCTTCACATCGGAAAACTCTTTAGGCTTCTTAGACAGAAAAAATTCTCCATTCTGATATTCAGCCAGAACCCAAAGTCCTGACTCTACAGCCTCTCTGGCTATATCCACAGTATCACTGCTCTTTATTCCCCACCCCACCGGGCAAGGACACAGAACATGAATAAATCTTGTGCCTTTAATACCTGCCGCCTTCTGAATCTTTTTAATCAAATCAGGCATATTTCCAACCGTAGCAGTGGCAGCATAAGGAATACCATGTGCTGCAACTATTTCAAAGAGATTCTTCTTATCAGTAAGATTTCCCTTTCCTCCACCGCACACAGGAGTTGTTGTGGTAGAAGAACCATACGGAGTAAGTGAACTCTTCTGAATACCTGTATTCATATAAGCTTCGTTGTCGTAACATATATAAAGGATGTCATCATTACGATCTATCGCACCGGACAAAGCCTGAATACCTATATCGGCTGTACCGCCATCCCCCGCAAAGCCGACAACCGGCACGTCAGTTATTCCCTGAGCCCTGTATCCTGCTGCAATACCTGTCATCATTGATGCAGTTCCTGCGAATGTGGATATTATGGAGTTATTTGCAAACGCAAGCTGAGGGAAATTAAAACCGACAGCTGACATGCATCCCGCAGGAAGTACGGAAACAGCTCTGCGCCCAAGTACCTTTAGGGCAATTCTTACGGCTAGGCTGCCACCACAACCTGGACAGGCCTTATGTCCGTAAAAAAATTCATCATCAGTAAGTGTTCTGGCATTTAGAACTTTATCATTCATCGTATTCATCCTCACTGACTCCCAGGAATGTAACCCTTCTGCCTGAACCACTCTTTATATCATCAAAAATTCGCAGTATATCCTCATGAGAAATATCCGCACCGCCCAGTCCGCCAACATAATTATATGAAGGGATGCTTAATCCATGGGAATACAGTGCTGATTTCACATTGGTATAGACTGTTCCCTCGTAACCGAAGGATATATCCTTTTCCAACACTGCAAACGCTCTGGCATTCTTTAAAGCTTCATAAATTTCTACATCAGGGAAAGGTCGGACATAACGTATTCTTACCAAACCGACTCTGATTCCGGCATTTCTCAATTCATCCACGACCTCTTTTACAAGGCCGGCCACTGTTCCTAAAGTAACAATAACGTACTCAGCATCAGATGTTTTGTATTCCTCTAACAAACCGCTGTATTTTCTTCCGAAAACATCTGAAAATTCGCGCTCAGCTTCCTCTATTACCTTTTTTGCCCTGAGCATGGCTCTGTGCTCACGAAACTTGAATCTGAAGTTCTGTTCCGGTCCTACTGAAAAAGCCAGATTTCTGGGATTGTCAAAATCAAACCGGTTATCAGTTCTGTATGACGGCAAAAATCTGTCAGCCTGTTCCTGTGACGGAACATCAACAACTTCATAAGTATGAGTCAGTACAAAGCCGTCCATATTAACCATAAACGGAGTCATTACGCGAGAATCCTCAGCAATGCGATAACTCATCAGTGCCAGATCCAGGGATTCCTGGGCATCCAGGGCATAAGCCTGAATCCATCCCTGATCCAGTAAGCCAAGAGAATCTCTCTGGTCACCGTAAATATTCCACGGAAGCGCTGTAGAACGATTAGCATTCATCATTACTACAGGAAATCTTCCGCCGGCCGCATAGTGAAGGCACTCGGCCATGTACAAAAGCCCCTGAGATGAAGTGGCTGTAAAAGTTCTGGCTCCGGTGGCTGAAGCCCCTATGGCACACGACAGTGCGGAATGTTCAGACTCAACATGTATAAATTCAGTCTTTAGACTTCCGTCCTCATGCATTTCTGCCAGTTTCTCAACAACTACGGTCTGCGGTGTAATCGGGTACGCGGAAACAACCTGAACTCTGGATAATCTGATTCCGTGAGCAAAAGCTTCATTTCCTGAAAGAAAAGTTCTCACTTATGACTCCTTCTCCATAGTTATGGCACACTTACGGCACACCTTAGAACAGATTCCGCACCCCTTGCAGAAATCGTAATCAATCTCAACCTTCAGCTTCTTTTCAAGCTGCTTTTTAAAAATACATCCGTCTGGACAATACAGGTAACACTCAAGACAACCTATACACTTTTCGTTGTCCACAACAGGCTTGACAGTTCTCCATGATGCATTTGCCGTGGTAAGAAAACCGCCTTCATAACAGGTTGCCTCAGGGATTTCATCTGGAGATGAAGGAGAAGTCTGCCTTAATGAAGGCTTTAACGTCTTTTTCTGTTCATCGCTCATATCTGTTTCCTGACTCGTAAGCCTGTTTTAAAATCTCTATGTTCTTAGCCCTGATTCTTGAGGGAAGACTGTTCTCTGCAACAGAAATAAGACTGTCAAGAGCTATTTCACCTGTGTAACCCGCCCAAAATCCTAAAATAGCCGTATTGGAAATAGGCAGTCCCAATATCTTTTCTCCCAGACCAGAGGCATCGAAGCGGATAATTCTTTCATCGCGATGAACATCCTCGTCTTTGGAATTAACAAAGATTAATCCTCCTGATTTCAGTTCATTTTCATAGTCTTCAGTCAACAAAGACTGGTCTAGATAAAGCACATAATCAGCTCTGGCGATAACGCTTCTGTCCCCTATCATTCTGTCGGCAATTCTGTTAAACGCTCTTACAGGAGCGCCTCTTCGTTCAGGACCGAATGACGGAAAAGCAATGGCATAATTGCGTTCACTCTGAGAAGTAAAAGCAGCTCCCAGAAGTCTGGATGCGGTAAACGCCCCCTGACCGCCTCTTCCATGCCATAAAACCTCTTTCATTACCTATTATTCCTATTGCTTTGATATGTTTTGTATTTTAAATATAGATTTTCCATTTGTCAACAAGCAAAAACGACAATACACAGAAAAAAATAAATAATTAAAAAACTGTTATTTTACAAAGGACAAAGATGCGTTAGTTATATATCATCTGTTGTAAGGACGATTTTTACCGAATCATACATATTAAAACCGTCCTGATAACATTTGATATAACTTACATGATCGCCATGGTTACGACATCACGCATAAAGATTTCTGCTGAAATAACGATCTCCGCGATCAGGCAGAATCACCACGATATTCCCATGAACCCCCGGAGTCTTAGCCAGTCTTACGGCAGCAGAAACAGCTGCACCGCTGGACGACCCTGCGATAATACCTTCTGTTTCTGCAAGTTTTTTACAGTATTCATATGACTCGGCATCATTTATCTTTATGACTTTATCAACCAGCGACATATCCATGGTAGCAGGAATAAAGTCATTACCAATCCCCTCTACGTCATAATCACCGTGTTCACCTCCGCCCATGGTTGAACCTTCAGGATCAACCAGAACTCCGGTAATATTCTGCTTTTGGGACTTGAGATATTTTAGAACGCCGCTATATGTTCCACCACTGCCTGCTCCGGCAACAACGTAATCAATATCTCCCTCAAGATCATTCCATATCTCAGGACCTGTTCCTTCATAATGAGCGAGAGGATTACTGCTCAGCTTGAACTGATCAATGATTACCGCGTTTTCAGTATTTTTCACAATTTCGTCAGCCTTTACCGAAGCTTCAAGCATTCCACCTTCCCTTGAGGTACTCACAATCTCCCCACCTAATGCCTTCATCAGGGTCTGTTTTTCAGGAGAAAACTTTTTCGGAACAACAAATATAATCCTGTATCCTCTCCCAAGAGCGGCAAATGCAACTCCAAGCCCGGCATTCCCTGCGGTCGGCATGACAATCGTACTTTTACCCGGTGTAATCAATCCTTTTTTTTCAGCTTCATCAAGCATGTACCTTCCGACCCTGTCCTTTACACTTCCTGAAGGATTCCACAGCTCAAGCTTAGCAAAAAGTTTTACTCCTTCAGGTAACTCAGCTATTCGTGACAGTTCAACCAAAGGAGTATTCCCAACCAGTTCCTGCATTGATTTATATATTCTGCCCATGATTATCTCCTGCTTGCTTCCAGTGCCTGTTTAATATCATCAATCAAATCGTCTGCGTCCTCAATTCCTACTGACAACCTCAGCAGTCCGTCAGAAATTCCAATTTTTTTTCTGATATCTGCAGGAATTGATGCATGAGTCATGCTTGCAGGATGACAAACAAGAGATTCGACACCTCCCAAACTTTCAGCCAGCATTATCAAATTAAGATTTTCCAGGAACTTTTCCGGAGAATATCCGGGAGCCAGCTCAAATGAAAGCATGGCTCCTCCTTTTGAAGCCTGAGTAAGATTAAGACTGTATCCCGGATCTGAAGGATAACCAGGATAATAAACCCGGTTTACTGCAGGTTCATTAATCAGATAACTTACGATTTTTTCAGTATTGGAAACATGTCTGTCCATTCTCACGCCAAGAGTCCTGATACCTCTTATTAATAAGAATGAATCAAAAGGCTGTAACACACCTCCCGTGCTGTTCTGAATAAATGCCAGTCTGTCTGCCAGACCTGTTCCGTTAGCCACAATGGCAAGACCTGCGATCAGATCACTGTGGCCGCCAAGATATTTTGTTGCACTGTGGACAACAATATCTATCCCCAGTTCAATAGGACGCTGAAGATACGGGGTCATGAAGGTGTTATCAACAATGGAAAGAATGCAGTGTTTCTTTGATATTTCTGCGACGCCGCGGAGATCCGTAATTTCTAAAAGCGGATTAGTTGGAGTCTCTATATAGATTGCCTTAACTGATGAATCAATTTTTTCCTCTATATTATTTAATTTTGTTGAATCCACCAGTTCATATTTAAGACCGAATCTTGTAAAAACCTTGTCCAGGACGCGGAAAGTTCCACCATACACATTGCTGGATACCAGAATCTTATCGCCGGCATTGAACAACATCAGAACAGCGGATATTGCAGCCATGCCTGATGCAAAAGCGAAACCGGCCTCACCACCTTCAAGCTCAGCTATAAGCTTTTCAAGTGCGGCTCTTGTCGGATTACCGGTTCTGGAATATTCCCATCCGCCTGTCGGTTCACCAATTTTTTTTTGTCTGTATGTTGATGTCTGATATATAGGAACGTTTACAGCTCCAGTCTGCCCGTCCGGTGTAAATCCCCCGTGAACCAGCTTTGTCGCAAATCTCTTGTTACTCATAATTATCTCCCTATCATTATTCTTATCTTCTGTAATTTAATTGCTCTTCAGTCCATGAACTAATAATTCTACAGTACTCCTCAGCCTCAACTCTGGCTCCGGGAAGATCCTGATTAAGATAGTTTCCACATTCAATTCTGCTGCCGCCTGGGATTTCATCATCATATTTGCTTATAAAACTGAATGCCTCCTGAACAAGCCTTATCACAGCCCTTTGGGTAATCGTACTGCGAAGCAACAGATAGAATCCTGTTCTGCATCCCATCGGGCCTACATAAACCACACTTTCCTCAAGACTCGAGCCTCTTAAGTAGGACGCAAGAAGATGTTCTATCGTGTGCAGGGCTGCATTATCCAGATATCTGCCGGCATTAGGTTTTTTCATCCTTAAATCATAGGTAACAACATCTTTGTCAATTTTGGAAATGTATATGCCAGGATTAAGAAGATCATGATTAATGGAAAAACTTTCAATTTTTTTCATTTATCTTCCTCCGTCTCAGGTTCCCTTCTGTAAATTCCGCTGATTAAGTGAATATTTTCAAAGGCATGCAGTCCGTCGGTTCTGTCTCTGAAATAATGATGTTCGATTCTCCTCGGGGTAAGGTGATTAACGACTGCGAAACCGGCTTCGTTTAAAGCCTCTCTTATTTCATCAACGCGAAATCCGTGAATCATGGGCTCACCGAAGGTATCTGTTATCTCAGCAAGCGTTCTTACCCTGTCTACAGCATTACTGTCAAAGGTGGTTTCATCAGGGAAGTCGAAAACAACCATGTTACCTTCACGTGCAAGGGATGAAATACTCAGCAGAGTTTCCTTAAAGGTATCCAGAGAAAGATAGTAAGTTACTCCAAGTATACTGAAAACGGTTGGAACGGATGGATCAAGACCATATTCTTTCAGTTTATTTAAAAGGCTGTCTTCTCCGAATCTTACCGGAACAAAGTTAACACCGGATGGAATCTGCCATTCAAGTTCCTTTACACGGGCAAGTTTGAATTTCTGCGTGTCGGGATGGTCTACTTCAAAAACCCTTATGTTCTCGTTTGGGTTCCTGAAAGCAAAAGTGTCCATCCCGGCCCCCAGAATTACATACTGGACACGTCCTTTGGTTCTCTTGGCGAATCTATTTATCAGACGTTCAGTAAAATCAATCCTAGTTAAGGGAATTGGAGAAATATATGTAGCAAGATTTTTAACAAAGCCTGCTCTCTCACGTATATTTCCGGCAATGAGATTATTCGACGAATTGTCATATTTCTGAAAATTGGCAGAGATGACTTCTGCCATTTCCATGTAGCCGTCAAATCCCATAAGATCAAAAGCCAGATAATCGTCAAAAATTTTATGTTTTACAAAATTTGAGTGATGAGCTCGCGCAAAAGCACACAACTTTGCTGTTGTGCTTTCCTGTAAAGTTATCATTTTCTTTCCTGTCAGTTAAATCAATAAAAAAAGTAATTTTAATGACTAAACCAACAACAGCTGTTAGCCCCCAGAAACTTCCCGTCATACCAGGCTTTCATATGAGTTATTAACATTTGTACGGCTCTCATCTTAGGCAAACAGTGCGGTTGAAAGATATCTGTCACCATCGTCCGGTAACAGAACAACAATGTTCTTGCCCGCATTTTCCGGTCTTGAAGCCAGAACGGAAGCAGCTTTCAGTGCTGCACCTGATGAAATACCAACAAGAATTCCCTCTGTTCTCGCAAGTTTCTTTCCGTAAGCGAACGCATCTTCATTATCAATGGTAATGATCTCATCGTAAACAGAACGATCAAGTGTCGCAGGAACAAACCCAGGTCCAATACCCTGAATCTTATGAGGTCCTGCTTTGCCTGTTGAAAGAACCGGGGAACCAGAAGGTTCAACAGCCACAATCTTAATGTTCGGATTCTTACTTTTCAGATATTTTCCGGTACCTGAAAGAGAACCGCCGGTACCAACGCCGGCAACAAAGATATCTACAGTTCCATCTGTATCATTCCATATTTCCGGACCTGTTGTTTCAAAATGAGCCTTCGGATTTGCCGGATTGGTAAACTGCCCGGGAATAAAACTTCCAGGAATCTTGGCTGCCAGCTCTTCAGCTTTTTCGATAGCTCCTTTCATTCCCTTCGCACCTTCAACCAGCTGAAGTTCAGCACCATAAGCTAGGAGAAGATTTCTTCTTTCTATTGACATGGTGTCCGGCATGGTAATGATTACGCGATAGCCCTTTGCTGCTGCGACAAATGCCAGCCCCACCCCTGTGTTACCGGAGGTTGGTTCTATAATTACAGAGCCTTTTTTTAAAACACCACGTTTTTCAGCATCCTCTATCATTGCAAGGGCAATTCTGTCTTTTACGCTTCCTGCAGGATTAAACAGCTCCAGCTTAGCAAGAATCTTTCCTGTAAAACCTACCTCAGAAGCAAGACTTGAAAGTTCCACTAAAGGAGTATTACCAACCAAATCAGTAATCTTTGAATAAATTCTGCTCATATATACATTCCCATTATTTGTTTTATTATTTCCGATATGTTTAGTATGTTTTTAATTATGTATACAATTATAAATTTTAATTTATACTAGTCAAGTATGTTTAGTATGTTTTATGTAAAAAACTTTATAAAACAGGTACACTACAAGATAAGATGTTATTTCGTTATTGCAGCCAAACAGCATCAAAAAAAACTGTATCACCAGAAATATTTTTCATTATTTTTGTTTATAAAACTTTTTTCCATATTATGTACATTATCTCAGAAGTATATACACCACGAATCTAACTTCAATACTCTTTCTTTGGAGATTCCGAAAAATTTATGGTTGCAAAAATCAAAAAATCTAATTATGATCACATATGCTATAATTCATATATGTTTACTATGCTTTAGTAACATAATGAAATTTTTACTACTTAAACAACTATTCAATTAAATTTAACCAGAAGGAAAAAGCCATCCAAAAACTGATTACCTGATTCGTATGATGTTTTCACGGACTGACTTTTCCCCGCTGGGAACAAGTATCATAGGAGATATTATGCTTAAGACTAAAGCATTATCATTGTTCATCTATGCATCCATTACTCTTGGTGGTGCTTTTATCCCGCCAAACACAATGGCTGCTGATGAACCGGTTTTGGGACAATCCGTTAAAGAACAGACACCTTTTGCACTGGGATACCTTACAACCACCAGTCACCTTCTTGCTTTCATTGCCAAAGAACAGGGGTATTTTGCGGAAGAAGGGCTTGATGTTGAACTAATTCCTTTTGCAAGCGCCGGTGAACTTGCCACAGGACTGGAGGTTGGTAAACTTGATGTTGCTCTCATCGGTTCCGTTCCTTCTTTAACATTCCAGAGCAATGGACATGACCTGACAATTTTCGGTGGTGCAATGAGTAACGGCCACGGATACGTCATCAAACCGGAATTTGTAAAAGATCATGAACCTACTGTTGAGGATCTTAAGGGACGTAATGTTGCCTCCGTTAAAAACAGTATTCAGGATCTTGAACTTCTTATTCTGTTAAAGAATCATAATCTCGAAATCGGTGAAGGTCCGGACAAAGTTAACATTGTATACTTTAACAGTCAGAAAGATGCCTTTGCGGCACTTCAGGGCAAGGAAATTGATGCGGCATCTTTCTTCCCTCCATTCTCATCAATAGCTCAGGCCAACGGTTATAAAGTTATCTATCACTGCAAAGACGTTGAAGAATTCAAAAATCAGCCTTGCTGCCGTCAGGTTGCTGAATCATCTGCACTAAAGAGCAAACCTGATGAATATTATCGTTTTGAAAGAGCTTTTATCAAAGCATATCACTATTTCAAGAGCGAACAGGACGGTACCGTCAAGATTGTAAAGAAGTATGTTGATATCGATCCTGAACGAATCAGATTTGAAGTATACGGCGGTAACAGTGACAGTAATCCGGATCCGGATAAAATCGCCACTACCCAGCTTAAAAATCAGGTTGTTGAAGCAGGATACACAAAAGATTACGACATAGATAAATTCTACAACACTGAAATCTACCAGAAGGCTCTGAACAGCATCATCAATGAATTCCCTGATGACGCTATTTATCAGTCACTGAAAGATCATTTTGATAAATATCAATAATAACCGGAATACTTTCTGACAATTCTTCTTTAGGAATTGTCAGAAACCGGAGGAACACATGAACAAGATAGAAATAGATAATATAAGCCTAACATATCACACCGGTAAAACCTCTTTTCAGGCTCTCTCTAATGTATCCTTCAATATTCAGGATGGAGAGTTTGTTAGTATCATTGGTTCATCCGGATGTGGTAAAAGTTCTCTTTTGGGGATTCTAGAAGGTCTCACAGCCCCCACGTCCGGACAGGTGAGAATTAATGGCAAAGATATTCAGGGGCCCGGCAAAGAAAGAAGCGTAGTCTTTCAGCAGTATGCTCTTTTTCCATGGATGACTGCGGAAAAAAACGTGGCCTTCGGTCTCAAGCAGGTAAAACCTGATTTAAGCAGAAAGGAACGTCTTGAACTTGCTAATGTATACCTGCAGAAAGTTGGTCTGGCCGAAGCCGGGAAAAAATATCCTCGAGACATGTCAGGCGGTATGCAGCAGCGCGTGGCCATAGCCAGAGCCTTGGCAATGGATACTGAAATACTTTTAATGGACGAACCTTTCGGAGCGGTAGATGCAAAAAACAGAGTTATTCTTCAGGAACTGCTTTTAAAACTCTGGGAAGGCGATGGAAATCAGAAAAAGAAGACCGTCGTGTTTGTAACCCATGATGTTGATGAAGCTATTCTGCTTTCAGATCGCATCATAATGATGAAGGCAAACCCTGGGCAGGTTAATAAGGAAATCAAAGTGCCGCTGCCACGACCAAGAAATCGTTCTGAACTTGTAAAAACACAGGAATATTCTCAGATACGAAATGAAATCATGGCTCTGTTTTTTGGAGATATTAAAGAAAAAATTGATCAGGAGGCAATGATCTAATGTCACCTAAAGTTAGATTTTTAAGATTTACTCATATTATATTCCTGCTGTTTGTGGGAATTGAGTTTTTTCTGCCTAACCAGATAACAAGAGAGCCGTTATCCGGTTATGCAATAGGTTTTGCCTCTTTAATTGAAATAATTACCCTGATTATATGTGCCGTTTCTAAGGATCGTCAGAAAGTAGATATGGCTGCGGATTTAGGCACATTTCTATTCATAATCCTTATCGGCTGGCAGCTTATGACTGCAAAATTCAATCTGGTGAAACCTATTCTTTTTCCACCTGTAGGGATAATAGTCAATCAGTTCATTGAAGATTTGCCTCAGATAGGCGTAAACATTCTTTCTTCTCTGAGCATTATAGTGGAAGGATATATTTTAGGTCTGCTGGCGATCCCTGTCGGTTTGTTTCTGGCAACAAGCAAACGTGTCGGAAACATTTCCGGTCATGTTGCCGGTTTCCTTGGTGCAATTCCGCCGATTGTTTACATTCCATATGGTATTGCCCTTCTGCCGACCTTCAGATCAGTATCGGTACTGGTAATATTTCTGGCAACCTTCTGGCCGGTATTCATGGGTACAATCAGCGGTGTGAAAAACGTTGACAGCAGACTGCTAAATTCGGCCAAGGTTCTTAACCTCAGCAGATTCAGCACAATGATTCACGTAATTCTTCCAGCATCCTTGTCCCAGATTTTCGTAGGAGCAAACTTAGGCTTATGCATATCCTTCATTCTTCTTACATCAGCTGAAATGATCGGTGCCAGAGCAGGCCTTGGTTTCTATGTAAAGAATTATTCGGATCTCGGCGACTATACCAGAACTCTGGTTGGTATTGTGGTTATCGGTGTCGTAGTTGTTATATCAACATGGATCGTTGGAAGCATTCAGAACAGAATGCTTAAATGGAAATCATAAGAAATAATTATCACTTTTAACATCAAAAGGCCACCTGCAACTACAAACTGCAGGGGGCCTTTTATTCTCAATTACTTGTTTACAGTAACTGACGTACTTTCTTTTTTACCGATTTTATCGGAATAATGATCATCCAGTTTTTCAAATGAATCATGAACCTTGCTGATCCATACACCGTTTTTCACATCATTTACAAAATCGTAAACCTGTTCAGGAGGAAGAGGTTTGGAGAAATAGAACCCCTGAATTACATCAACTCCTTTTGACTGCAGATATTTCAGTTCCTTGCCGCCCTCAACACCTTCTGCTATCAGGGATAAATTAAAGGCCTGGGCCAGCATTATAATCGCATTAACAATCTGCTGATTTCCTTTACTTGAGTCAATATCGGTAACAAACCGACGGTCAATCTTTAATTTATCCAACGGAAAACTGCTGAGATAACTAAGGTTTGAATATCCCGTACCAAAGTCATCCATACTGATTTTAACCCCCATGCCTCTGAGAGTTTCAAATGATTTTCTGGAATCACTATCCTTACTCATCAGCATACTTTCTGTTATTTCAAGTTCAAGATATTCCGGAGGATAATTAAGTTCCTCTATTAATTTGAGAGCTTTTGACAGAAAATCAGGTTTATGAATCTGTTTCGCAGAAAGATTAACAGCCACAGGATACATGATTCCAAACTGCTTTTTCCATTTCAGGTTCTGAACCATTGCCTTACGCATAACCCAGTCTGACATGGAAACTATCAGATCAGACTGTTCTGCTACAGGTATGAAATCAGCAGGTGAAACAAAACCAAGTTCCTTGCTGTTCCATCTGAGAAGCGCCTCAAAACCAAGAATATCCTTACCATCTACAGAAACCTTTGGCTGATAGTAAAGACTGAACTCATCGTTTTCTATAGCAGGTTTAAGATTAATTTCAATATTTATACGTTTGAAATTTGCCTTACCGATTTCTTCGTCATAAAAAACGATACAGTTTCTCCCCCTGTTCTTCGCCGTATGGACAGCCATATCAGTCTGTCTCATTAAATCTTCGTAATTATCGCAATTATCCGGATAGATACTTACGCCTACGGATATATTTATGGTAATGTTTGATTCACAGATATCGTAAAATGTATTAATAAGTTTTCTTACATCATTACAGGTCTGATTGATATACTCATCATCTTTGACATTAGGAATTACCACAACAAACTCGTCACCGCCAAGTCTGCCGATAACCATTCCCTTATCACTTGTATACAACTTCAACTTTTGAGCTGTTTTCTTTAAAATCTCATTACCTACACTGTGGCCATACAGATCGTTAAGGTCTTTAAAATTATCAAGGTCGATGCCTATTACTGCAAGTTTTGTATTGTTTTCTTTTGCCACAGACAGTAATTTGGTAATTTCCACGGATAAGAACAGACGGTTTGGAATGCCGGTCAGATAATCGTTATAGACCATGGAATGCATCAGGTTTTCACTCTTCTTTATGGCAGTAATATTAAAAGCTATACCGCCCAGTCCATATAAATTACCTTCATCTGAAATTAAAGGGAATTTAGTTGTTTCAAACCACATTCCTGATTTTTCATTTTCTCTGTATACATAAGGCTTTCTTGATTCCTTAACGTACAGATCATCACGAATGTATCCGTCTGAAAGCTTACTTGGAGAAAGTTCCTTATCTGTCAAACCATAAATGGAAGCTCTGGAACGATCAAACATTTTTGCATAAAACTTGTTAACCCAGGTGATTTTCAAATTTTCATCTTTGAACCATATAGGAGTTTTGATAATATCGCAAAGTGTCTTGAAACTACTGTTTTCCTGAGATATTTTATAAATTCTTCTGCGCAACTTTATGATGTATGCAAGTCCTACAACAAGAAAGACCATCATAAAAATAGTTGCGGACAAAGCGTAAATTAATACCATCGACATAATGTGACCTTAGTGCAATTCATCCGTCGCTGAAAAACCAGGAGAGCAAATGGCTCAGTAAACAAAATACATAGTCATATAAATTACAGCAGACTATCGACGTATAACTTACCACAGCTAACAACACAATTCCGATGGATATAAAAAAAATTGTGAAGTATAAAGGTATGTTTTTTCTGATATTGATAACCTGATTAAAAAAGAAGGGTGTGACATAAAATTCGTGTATTCCTGTTAAGTCTGTTAATATTAAAAAACTTAATTGGAGTTATATGAATATGGCAAAAAAAGATATTAAGCGAAATCCTGCTGCTGAAAAAATTGCAGATTTAATTCTCAGTAATTATGACGTACAAAATGCTAAGGACGTTAATGAAGCCTTAAAGGACGTCTTTGGACCTATTTTTGAGAAAATGCTTAATGCCGAAATGGATGCACACCTTGGTTATGATAAGAGTTCATCCGAACCAAAAGAAACCGAGAATCGCAGAAATGGTTATGGCGAAAAGACCATTCACGGTTCTTTCGGTGAAACCACAATCGCTGTTCCAAGG
>NZ_JNKD01000042.1:0-26796 GCF_000701925.1 Ruminobacter sp. RM87
GTGATTTCAGATTACAGATATACTTCTCGGTATTTTTAATCAGGTCATCCTTAAACTGCACCTGACCGAATATTTTATCTTCAGACATGCCATAACCTGGTTCAAAAGAGCACAAAGTAAAGTTAGAAGAGTGGACATCCATTCCAATATATATTATCTTATTCATAACGACCTTCATTCAATGTATGTAGTAAATTCATTCAATGTATGCGGTAAATCCGTTTCTGTTTTTTCAACATCTACAGTTTACACGGTAAATCCACGATTTGCATTCATTCGTGGAGGTCGTTTCATATTGTCTTTCATGAAAAGTTAAGAAGTACCTTAAGAGATGTTGCTCTTCTTATGAACAGAGAATTGTCATCCATATCGTCAGCCTGTGAAAACTCAAGTTTGTAACGGGTAAATCTGCCTTTTGATTTTACCTTATCAATTACCCTTGTTGTTTTAAGCTTTTCGAGGATTGGATACTGGCTCAAAAACTTCTCGGTCCATTCGATTGTTCCTGTAAGCTCTCCTCCCGTAATCTTACCCACAGTCAAGGTTTTTCCTTTAACTCTGACCGACATGTAACGTTCAGAATCCCATACATTTTCGTAGGAACAGACATATGTGTATTTGCCATTTCTGTTGAACAACAGTGGAGGAAGAGCGGGAGCATCAATAATAGCCATAATTTTGCCTATATAGCTACATGTATATATGTAACTACATCTTCAAAGAATAGGTAGTTAATAGTTTGCACATAAAGTTTGTCTAGGTATCACAGACCTGATTGGGGCTGTATACTTTCCTGATAATTCTTTGAAGCCACCTCAATTTATAAAGTTATGAATATAATTTAATCTGCTGTTATTGACCATATAAGAAAAAGATTAGATGAAATCGTTTTTATTGTGATAGGTGTTAAATTTATTAATTATTTTGGTTAAACAAATATAATTCATGTTAAAATCAACAAATCTGTTATTTTTATGAGAACTACAAAAAATGCAGAAAAATCAAACGTCACTGGTATTTGATAAGTAATACTTTGTATATTTTGCATGTAATTTTGTAGTGATATTGTTGATCATGTATTATGTAGAGCAATTATAGATGAAAGCACTAATATTAAATTCTGGCTTGGGCTCAAGGTTAGGAGATCTGGTTAAGAATAGCCACAAAAGTATGTTGAATATATCAAACAATACTTCAATTATTTCTCGCCAGCTTTCTCAATTAGTAAAACTAGGTGTAAGAGATGTAGTAATTACTACAGGCTACAATTCTGAAATATTAGAAAAGTATATTACATCACTAGATTTACCTATAGAGATTACATTCGTTAATAATAAAGAATACAGTACAACAAATTACATTTACTCAGTATATTTAGCGCGCGAATTTCTTGATGACGATCTTCTTGTTTTGCATGGCGACATTGTATGTGAAGATAGAATCTTGAGTGCTATGGTAGACAGACAAGACAGTTGTGTAGTTGTTTCCTCCTCAGAGAAAATACCGGAAAAAGATTTTAAAGCCGTAATCAATAATGACAGAGTATCAAAGATTGGCATTGAGTTTTTTGATAATGCATTAGCATGTCAACCAGTTTATTTTTTGAAAAAGGACGATTTGAAAGTTTGGTTAACTGAAGTTGTTAGCTTTTGCGAAAGTGGGGAGTCCCAAAAGACAAAATGCTACGCAGAGGTTGCGTTCAACAATATATCATCTCAAATTGATCTACACCCATTCGATGTATGTAATGCTCTCTGCAAAGAGATTGATACATACGAGGATTTAGTAATTGTTTCGAGTTTATTAGAGTCTATTATGAATAAAAAAGTTTACCTATCATTTTCTACTGATATTTTGCATAGCGGTCATATCACACTCATTAATAAAGCAGCACAATATGGCAAGGTTATAATAGGTTTATTAACGGATGATGTTATTTCATCATATAAAAGATTTCCTCTTCTTCCATTCGAAGAGAGAAAAATGATGTTTGAAAATTTAGCTTCAGTATCTGAGGTTGTTTCTCAGTCGTCACTTAGTTATAAAGACAATCTTCTTAAGTATAAACCTGATTATGTTGTACATGGAGATGATTGGAAGACTGGTTTTCAGAAGCCTATAAGGGACGAGGTAGTCGATGTGTTAGCATCTTATGGTGGGCAATTAATTGAATTTCCTTACTCTGTTTCTGACAAATATCAGCAAATTGAGCAGAGAACAAGATTGGACTTATCTATGCCAGATGTGCGTCGTGGAAGATTAAAAAAAGAGATTAATTTAAAAGGATTAATTACGGCTATGGAAGCCCATGATGGTTTAACAGGTCTAATTGTTGAAGATACTGTTGTTTATCAGAATGGTGGTGCTCATCAGTTTGATGCTATGTGGGTTTCTTCATTATGTGATTCAACAGCTAAGGGAAAACCAGATATTGAGCTAGTTGATATGACATCTAGATTCAGAACAATTGATGATTTGATGGAAGTCACAACAAAGCCTATAATTTTTGATGGTGACACAGGTGGTATAAAAGAACATTTTGTATACACAGTAAGAACTTTGGAAAGAATGGGTGTGTCTATGATTATCGTTGAAGATAAGACTGGACTTAAAAAGAACTCGTTGTTTGGAACTGAAGTAAAACAGACTCAAGATACAATTGAAAACTTTTGTGAAAAGATTAAGGCTGGTAAATCAGCACAAAAAACTAGTGATTTCATGATATGTGCAAGAATTGAAAGTCTGATTCTTGAACAAGGAATGGATGATGCGTTAACTAGAGCTTTTGCATTCTCAGAAGCTGGTGCTGATGCGATAATGATTCACAGCAGAAAAAAAGACCCTGCAGAAATTTTTGAATTTGTTGAAAAGTTTAGAGAAAAAAATAAAGCCACTTTTTTAGTAGTTGTTCCTACATCATTCAACTCTGTTACTGAAGAAGAATTTAAGCAGAGAGGTGTTAATGTTGTTATTTATGCAAATCAACTAATGAGAGCAACAGTTCCTGCTATTCAGAATGCTGCGAAAATGATTTTGGAAAACCACAGAGCGCAAGAATGCGACTCTATGTTAATGCCGTTCAAGGACATTATTAGGTTGATTCCGGAAAAGTAACTACAATCTGTCTTTCATTTCAGGATAAGAACTCTTATTTTGAAAGACTCGACTGATGCTAGAAAGTATTGGGCTGTGGTGTAGTTATCTTACATGCAGCGCAATACTTTTATTTGTTTTTAATAAATTATAATACATTAAAAAATATATATTCCAAATGCATGATCAGTTAATTTTTAGTGACAGAAACGAATACAGTGAGTTAAGTGATTATCTAAAAAATAATGGTACTCGATCACTATTTGTTGTTTGCGGAAAATCAATTAAAAATTTTCCTGTGGAGCTATATCTGAATTCGTTAAAGTCTTCTTTCAACATTGAAGTTGTTAGATTTAGTGATTTTTCCCCCAACCCTAAATACGAAGATGTTTTAAAAGGTATTAATACTTTTATTAATGCTAAGTCTGATGTCATTATGGCTGTAGGGGGAGGCAGTGCTATCGACATAGCAAAGTGTATAAAGGCATTTTGTAATGTGCAGAAAAATGATTTACCTGATTGCGATGTTTCTTATTCCCCTGATTTTAATAAATTGGTGAAAGTTAGTAATGTCCCTCTAATTTGCATGCCGACTACAGCAGGTTCCGGTGCCGAAGCTACCCATTTTGCTGTTATGTATTTTAATTATAAGAAATACTCAATTTCAGCGCTATGTTTGAGACCAACAGCTGTTGTTTTTTCACCTTGCGTGCTTGATTCATTACCATCCGTTCAAAAGCAATCTACTTTTCTTGATGCACTTTCGCATTCAATAGAATCCTATTGGTCTATTAATGCAACAGAAGAGAGTATTGAGTATTCTGTAGAGGCATTAAATAATCTATTAAGAAACTTTGATGGCTATTTCAATAATAATGAAAAATGTTATGAAAAAATGCTTTGGGCTTCTTATACTGCAGGAAGAGCTATAAATATTTCAAAAACAACAGCAGGTCATGCATTGAGCTACAAATTGACCTCAGAATTTAATATTCCTCATGGATATGCGGTTGCGATGTGTCTTAAACATGTCTGGAAGAAGACAATTGAAAAAGCTGAGTATTCTAATAATAAGAATCTTATAGATAAGTTGATTTCTCTATCTAGATTGTTTGGTGGTCAAGACATTAGTGAAGGACTTGAATTGTTTAATAAATTATTAAAATCGTTGATTACAAAAAAATTTAAGTTGATCTCAAGTGTAACTATTGATGATTTATCCAAATCTGTAAATGTTGAAAGGCTTAAAAACCATCCTGTTTCTTTTTCAAAAGATGATATTGTTGAAATTTATAAAAATGTAATGAGAGAATTCTATGAAAATTGAAAACTTTGTAAGCACTTTAGAAAGTGATTTTTTTACCGGTGTTCCAGATTCACAGTTAAAAAGTCTGTGTGACTATCTTATTTCTAAATATGGAACCGACCCACATCACCATATTGTGGCAGCTAATGAAGGTAATGCTGTAGCTCTTGCAGCGGGGTATCATCTTGCTACTAAGAAATATCCTGTTGTATACATGCAGAATAGTGGGGAAGGAAATGCAGTAAACCCTATGGCCTCACTTATGGATGAACATGTTTATGGTATACCTGCTATCTATGTGATAGGCTGGAGAGGTGAACCAGGTATTCATGATGAACCGCAACATGTATATCAGGGAATGATTACCTGTAAACTCCTCGATTTAATGAATATTGTATATTTTGTAATTGATAAAAATACAACTGATGCAGAAATTTCTGAGAAAATGTCAGAGTTTAAGACTATTCTTAAAACAGGTAAGAGTGTAGCCTTTGTTATTAAGAAGGGTGCGTTAACTAATGATACAAAGGTTTCTTACTCTAACAACTACGAAGCATCAAGAGAATCAATTATTGAAACTATCATCAAATATACTGGTGAAGATCCTATTGTGTCTACTACAGGAAAAGCAAGTCGAGAATTATTTGAGCTTCGTGAAAAATTTAAGCAAGGACATCAGCATGATTTCCTTACAGTTGGTTCTATGGGACACTCGTCTTCAATTGCTTTAGGAATTGCAATTAATAAGCCAGAAAAAAGAGTATGGTGTATAGATGGAGATGGTGCATTGCTTATGCATATGGGGGCTCTAACTTGCATTGGTAACTATGAACCAGAAAATATAGTTCACATAGTAATTAATAATGAAGCTCATGAGACTGTTGGAGGAATGCCTACAAATACGAAGAAATTGCATTTATTAGATATAGCTAGAGCTTGTGGATACAATAAATGTTATCAAGCTAATAATCTTGATGATCTTAATAATATTCTTAAAGAAGTAATATCCAATAAAAAGCTTACATTTATAGAAGTTAAGGCTTCTATGGGGGCAAGAGCTGATCTTGGTCGACCAACCACAACAGCAAAGGAAAACAAAGAAAACTTTATGAATGCTCTGTAATTTGAGCGTGTGAACCAAATTCTGTAAATTACATGTAGCTAAAAATGTGGCTCTTCACGGAATTGTTGGGAATCCGAGAGAGGACTGGTATCGAATTAGAGTAAAGAAATAGTCCTCATCTCTGTAGCCGTATGCAATTCTTTTAGCCACTTTAATTTTATTGTTCATACCCTCTAATTTTCCGGTGCTGATAGGATGAGTAGCGTGAGCTACCAATCCTATCAGACGCCGCTCCTTCAACTCTGCAAATTTCTGAAGTTGCGGTATTCCACTTTCCTTCGCTGCCATAAACCATTTCATCCATCCGTAGTAGGCTTCTTCTTTGTCTCGTAATTCAAAGAGACGGTTCATTTCTTCTTTCATGGCATAACAGGTGGCAAGATCATTGTGCGTATTAAGAATTTCATTTAAGAATTCTTCTCCTGCTTCACTAAGATTCCGGCTGTCGGTTAACAAGGACCAGCGGGCTCTTTTCAGTCTGGTGTACCGCTGACTTTCATCCCGAATATTCTGTTTAAGTTCCCTCAGGACTTCTTTATCTTTAACAGTTTTAACCTGTTTTTTGAATTCTCGGGCTTTGTCCTGATGCCTTCTGGCTTCTTCCAGTCTGACGGAACCTAAAACATCCTTTCCATATTGTGCCTGCATATGATAACGATCATAGACAATCTCAGTATTCGGCATATATTTCTCAACCAGACGGTTAAATGAAGCATTCATGTCCATGGCAAATGCTTTTACGTTCCTCAACTGTTCCTTGTCGTACTCTTCAAAGAATTTTCTGAAATCCTCCATTCCTCGGCCTTTCCCAACCCAAAGGATTTCTCCGGTTTCAAGATCCATTACACAGGTAGCGTAACTGTGGCCTTTGTGTATGGCAAATTCATCAACCGCAAGGTATGTCGGTTTATATCCGGAACGCAGGCGCTCCTCTTTCCGTTTTTTAAGAAATTCATCCATGATTCCCTGATGGATTTTCTTAACTGTTTCCCAATGGATACCGGTAATTTCCACAACAGCAGAAACAGACATGTTTTTGGATAACAGGCTTCTAACGACAGGTTATTCTGGCATGCGGAATCTTTTCAGGTATGTCCTCTGTAAAATATTGTCCGCATTCTCTACACTTGTATCCGTGATAGTGAAAAACCAGACTTAGCCGGTGTTTAGGATGATCCGGAAAATCCTTAATTTCAGTTGAGTGTCTGGCATGAGCATATACATTCTTTTTTCTGCAAAAAGGACATATCACGTCCGACGTCTGGCGGTTGCTTTCGAAAGAATAAACGGATTTTAAGGTTTTGGGATCGGAACTGGTTGAAACTAAAGTAAATGGTTGGCAGACTGAGTTTATCTGTGTATCATACGTCTGAAGGGGCATAAAGTATCTCTATTTGTTTTTGTGTGGTATTAAATACTAGAATACTTTTGCCCCTTCTTCAATATTTACATTCCCAACAATTCCGTGAAGAGCCATTTTTATAAAGCAATTTCTAGGTAACTTATATGAATTACAACAAAATATACAATTCTTTAACCGACGTGAATATTGATGATGGGTATGAGTCTTGTGTAAAACAGATTGATTTTTCATACAACAAATTAAAAGATCCCGGATACTCCATAGATAATGAAAACTGTCCATCATATCATTTAGAGCAGTTGAAACGAGATTGCCTGCATGATCGTTTTTCCATTGATTACAGTAATTACCATTTTGAATGTTTAATTAATATGCCGAATTCAGAAGAAACCGGCGATTCAATGTTTGTTATTTTTTCTGGAGCCCGAGATCTTAAGAAAGACAGGTTACCTGTATTCAAGAGGTGGTCATACCATAAATTTGTAGATTCAATTGTATTAAATATTGCTGATCCAATGTTTTATAAGTTTAATGATCTTTGTCTTGGGTGGTATTACGGTGATGAAAATGAATCAGCGATTAAACTTTGTGCCGATATAATAAAAAAAATTCAATCGTTGCTTAGTATAAGTAATAAGAAATTGTTTTTCTTTGGTTCTTCCGGTGGCGGATACGTTTCGTTACAGATGGCAATGTATTTTTCTGAGACTACTCATATAGCCATCAACCCTCAAATTATACTAAGCAATTTTTTTTACGGTAAGACTTTCAGTGAAATTACTGGAATCAATTTGCTAACCAGAGATGACTTTAAAAGAAATCAGACAATAGAAATTATAAAAAACAGGATTAAAAATAGCACAAACCGTTTCTTTATTATCCAAAATCTTCAATGCAGGGATGATTGTACACTTCAGTTATTTCCGTTAATGAAGGAACTTGGTATCAGTAAATTTCATTTTGGACTCAATAATTATAAAAATTTTGCATTATGGATGTATAGCTGTATTGGCGGTCATAACGCTCAGGGGGATCAATTAATATTCAGTTACGTTATATATATTGCGCAAAAAATTTCAGAAGGCTCAGAATTAACGGATTTTGATTTCTTTCTGATTAAAAACATCAGCTGCATATGGCGACAGCGTGAGTGGTTTTTATCTCAGCATAAGTCTTGTTTATCGAAACTAAATTTTATTGAGAAGAATAAGTAAAACAACGTGCAATAATACCTGAATCCGGGGAGGTACACGGTTTTTGTAATTGTGTGCAAAGGATGAGGGATTATTGCATATAAAAAGCTCGTCATCATCTTTATTTTAGGGTAATAAGAAAAAGTAGTATGTTCTGAATTTCTGACAAACATAATTGTATGAATGCATGAAAACGTGTTACACAGGAAGCTTTTGTATGATTATTGAGCGTTAAGTCTACACCTTTACACCAGCCAGAATAAAAATCTTAATATTCCTCGTATTATTTCCATGTTCTGTTACCCTTTGAAACAAAATGTAACAGTTTCACCAGACTTTTTAGGATACAATAAGCTTAAGAATAAAAATATCCTGAAAGTTGCTGATCTTTTAGCCTTTTTGGCTGTTTTCTGAACTTTAAATCGTACAGATTTTCAATTCTGATTATAAAGATTGAATCATTGATAATCTGGTTCTAAAAGTCTGTACAAAAAAGTATTACGAAGTTAAAGGCCTGATAACCTGAAAACGGACTAATTTAAAACCAGAAAGATAAAGCGGCCAAAAAAGCGGACACAGATCCAAAAAGAATTCAGCTTCCTGAGGATATGCAACTCTGAATATTAAAACAAATCTAGACCTGAACAGTTAAACAGAAATTATAAAACTGATTCATACAACTGATATTGGACGTGATCATGAAAAAATTACTCATAGCTTTACTGATAGCCGGTGCCGTAGGCGGATTCGCATACTACAAGTTCGGAGGAGAGAAGGAACTGCAGTATATGACCATACATGCCTCTCGCGGTGACGTTGTTGAAACCGTACTTGCATCCGGAACTCTGGTAGGGCGCAACGAGGTTGAAGTCGGTGCCCAGGTGAACGGTCAGATACAGAAGCTGTACGTAAAGCTTGGTGACAAGGTAAAGAAAGGGGACATGATTGCTGAAATCGACCCTCGTACTCAGCTGAACAGCTTATCAAGTGCCAAGGCTGAACTTCGTATCGTTCAGGCTGACAAGAAGCAGACAGAAGCTCTTCTGAAGCAGCAGGAACTTGAGTACAACCGTCAGCTCAAGATGAAGAAAGGCAATGCCACTTCAGATGCCGATCTTGAAAAGGCGGAAGCCAATCTTGCCCAGACCAGAGCCAAGCTCGAATCATGTGATGCCAATATTGAAAAGGCTAAGATCAGCGTTTCAACCGCAGAAACCAATTTAGGCTACACTAAAATCACAGCTCCGCGTGACGGTGTGGTAATCGGTATCGTTACCGAAGAAGGTCAGACCGTGGTTTCCACTCAGAGTGCTCCTACAATCGTTAAGATTGCGGATCTCGAAACCATGACCGTGGAAGCTGAAATTTCAGAAGCTGACGTGGTTAAGGTTAAACCGGGCATGAATTCATATTTCACCATTTTAGGTCTCCCTGACAGAAAATTTGTCAGCACCTTCAGAGACATTGAACCTGCCACTGAATCAGAAAGCTCAAGCTCATCATCAAGCGCAAGCTCTTCAAGTTCCAGCCAGGCAATCTACTATAACGCTCTGCTCGACGTGGACAACAGCGAAGGCATTCTCCGCAAGTCCATGACCGCCGAAGTCACCATTATTCTCGGTGAAAGCAAGGATGTACTGTATCTGCCTATTGCCGTGCTCAACAAGAATCTCGGAAACAGCAAGTACATGGTTTACGTTAAGGGTGCCAACGGCAAGGCTGAAGAAAGAGTGGTTACGGTAGGTCGCAAGGACAACATTAACTATGAAATCGTGGACGGCATCACCGAAAAGGATGAAATCATCATCGGTTCCGATGTTGCATCTGCGGAAGCTGCGTCAATGGCAGCCGGCAATTCAAGACGTCGCGGTCCTCGTCTCTAGGATAAGTGTGCTTACAGCTGTTTAAGGGGATATTATCATGTCAATGGATAATAACATTAACAACGCTCAGGTAGCGGAATCAGCCGGCAGTACATCGGAAAAGCCACTCCTCGAGGTTCATGGCGTAACCCGCAGTTTCGGTCTCGGAACCGAAACCGTGGAAATCCTGCACGGTATTGATCTTAAAATCTATGCCGGAGAAATGGTGGCCATCATCGGTCAGTCAGGTTCCGGTAAATCAACACTTATGAATATTCTGGGCTGTCTTGACAAGCCTACCACCGGTGAATACTACATCGAAGGCAGAAAAACCTCGGATCTTGATTCAGACGAACTGGCAGGTCTCAGAAGAGATTACTTCGGTTTTATCTTTCAGCGTTATCATCTGCTTGGTCATCTCAATGCCACCGGCAATGTGGAAATTCCGGCAATTTATGCGGGCATCAAGAGTGACAAGCGCGTGGATAGAGCCAATGATCTTTTAAAGAGACTCGGGCTCGAAGAAAGAAAGGAACATCTGCCAAGCGAACTTTCCGGCGGTCAGCAGCAGCGCGTGAGTATTGCCCGCGCCCTGATGAACGGCGGACAGGTGATTCTCGCGGACGAACCTACAGGTGCGCTTGATTCTCACAGCGGTGAGGAAGTAATGAAGATCCTGAAGGATCTCAATGCCTCAGGCCATACCGTAATACTGGTTACCCACGATCCGAAGATTGCGGCCAACGCCGGTCGAATCATCGAAATCAAGGACGGTGAAATCATTGCCGATTACAAGAACGACAAGGTCAGTCTTGAACGTCATCAGCTGGCGGAAGAGGACAGGGTGGTTCTTAAGGCGGGATTCCTTCTGCAGATGCGTGCCTACGTGGACCGCTTCAGAGAAGCTTTTAAAATGGCTTTTATCGCCATGATTTCCCATAAGATGAGAACTCTTCTTACCATGCTCGGCATTATCATCGGCATCATGGCTGTGGTCAGTGTGGTGGCTCTCGGTAAAGGCGCCAGCAACAAGGTGGTAAGCGACATCAATTCCATCGGTACCAACACAATTTCCGTATTCCCGGGCAAGGATTTCGGGGATATCAGATCAGGTAAGATTGAGACTCTGACCGTACAGGACATGAAGGTTCTGGAACAGCAGGTGTTTACCGACGCCATTACTCCGAACCGTCAGAGTTCGCTTCTGACTCAGTATCATGACATTTCCGCAAATGCCAAGGTAGCAGGCGTAAGTGAGCAGTTCTTCAGGGTAAAGGGCTACGAGATAGCAAACGGCCATCTTTTTACCAAGCAGGACGTTGACAGTCTGGCTCAGGTTGCGGTTATCGATGAGAACACCAGAAAGAGATTCTTTGCCTATGAGAATCCAATCGGCAAAACTCTTATGGTAGGCAAGGTTCCATGCGTGGTTATCGGTGTTCTCAAGGCTTCAGATTCTCCGTTTGACAGTCAGGATTCCCTTAACATCTACATTCCGTATACCTCCGCCATGAGTCGTATCGTGAATGAAAAATACCTGGGATCCATGACCATCAGAGTAAAGGATAACGTTCCTAATGCCGTGGCCCAGGAAGCCATTGAACATGTACTGACCTTAAGACACGGAACCAAGGATTTCTTCACCAACAGTTCTGATACCATTCTTAAGACCATTACCTCAACCACTGATACATTTACCTATTTAATCAGTGCCATTGCGGTTATTTCCCTGATCGTAGGCGGTATCGGGGTAATGAACATCATGCTGGTGTCAGTTACCGAACGTACCAAGGAAATCGGTATCCGTATGGCGGTAGGTGCCAGACAGAGCGACATCCTGCAGCAGTTCCTTATTGAAGCCGTGCTGGTATGTCTTATCGGCGGCGGATGCGGGGTAATCTGTTCATACGGCATCGGAGTGGTTTTCGGAATGTTCGTGCAGAGCATTAAAATGGAATTTTCAGTTACGTCCATCATAGCGGCGGTAGTCTGCTCATCCCTTATCGGTATGCTGTTCGGATATCTTCCTGCAAAGAATGCGGCAAAGCTTAACCCGATTGATGCACTGGCACGTGAATAGGAGTTGAAACAATGATTTTAAATAAGAGTATTCTCTCAGCCTGTATTGCCGGAGTAATTTTAAGCGGTTGCACCATGCTTCACTCCGATTATCAGCGTCCGGAACTTGACGAATATGTTTTCGTGAACGGAGCCGTAGGCGGTGAAACGTCAGGGACTGTTGCCGAAGCATCAGGCACTGCTTCCGAAAATGAATTTACCGTAACCGACAGCTACTGGGTTCGTTTTGATGATGAAAAGCTTACTGCTCTCATCGAAGAGGCTCTTGCCAACAACAATGACTACTATCAGGCTCTGATTAATGTCAGAAAGGCCATGGTTCAGGCAGATATCACCGATGCCGATCTGATTCCGGATCTCAACGCAAGTCTCAGCAGCGGCATATCCAAGCCTCTTAAGACCGGTGTCTCCAACCGTTCGTCAGACAGCTCGCTCAAGGTTAGCTATGAACTGGATCTTTTCGGCAGACTGTCTGCCGAAAGCAAGGCTGCATCCTATAATGTTGAAGCCAAGACCTTTGACGCACGCGCGGCAAGACTCAGTGTTTCAGCATCCGTGGCTTCAGTATACTGGCAGATTGTCTACTACAAGGATGCAATCCGTCTCAGTGAAAACAATCTTCAGGACAGTGAAAAGACTTATTCCATCATGAAGACCCGATTCGACAGCGGCTACATTTCAGAACTGGAACTTCTTCAGGCAAAGACTGATCTTATTGAGGTTCGTACGACGCTTGCCGAGCAGAACAACAATCTCAAGAACAGCATTTCAGCAATGAATATGCTGTTAAACAAGGTTCCTACTGCTGAGGTGGTTACTGCGGAATCTCTTGCTGATCTGAAGGTTCCGGCCGTACGTGCAGGTCTGGGCAGTGATCTTTTAAGAATCAGACCTGACGTGGCATCAGCCGAAGCTTCGGTAAAATCAGCTCTGGCCTCAAAGGATGCGGCAAGACTTGACATGTATCCGAGATTCAGTCTGACAGCGGGGCTTTCAGCAGGTTCCTCATCCGAACTGGTACAGTTCTTTGAAAATCCGGTAGCTTCGATTCTGGCAAATCTGGCTCTGCCATTCATAAACTACTACAAGAATTCCCTGCAGATTGATCTTCAGGAGCTTAACCGCGACAGTGCGGAAATGAATTTCGTTACCACGTATTACAAGGCACTCGGTGAGGTTTATCAGGCTCTTAACAATATTGAAAATGACAATATTCAGTTAAGCAACAGCAGAGAAAAGCTTGAACTCAACAAAAAGACGGAAGCTCTGTATCGTGACAGATATGAAGCGGGTTCCGTGTCTCTCAAGGATTATCTCGAATCCAGAAAATCCCGTCGTGCAACGGATCTTGCAGTATGCAAATCAATGCAGAATTCTCTCAACGATACCGTGGTCTTTGCCAAGGCTTTAGGCGGACTTTAACTTAAATCTTTGAAATGAACCGCAGGGCTCCTGCGGTTTATTATTGAGCCCGCTCCCAAAAAAATCAATAAAATACAACTAACGTATTCCTGTTCAGACGAACTTCGTGATTTTTTACTCTAGATATTTGGGGCTCTGCATTATGTCCTTTTTCAATAACCACATTCTCAATAATTCTGTGATTAACCAAATTACCAGTGAAACTGCAAACAGTAGAATGAATCACTAAGAAATTCTTCAAATTGTTTTTAATTGTGCGGAAAACAGAATAAGACTTGGATATTTTTCCCTTAAATGCTCCCTTGAGGTGTATAACTTATCAGTGTAGCTGTGTATCGATCATACCGACATTCCGCAGTAGAAAATTGTACAATTAATAGTTATATATACAAAATACATGATGTGTGTCATAAATTTTGTAATTGTTTGATCTAATATTGATCAAACAATTGTTGAAATTCAACTGTGGAACGTCAGATCATACTGTTTAAAATGCTGTTATGGATTGAGAGCTGCTCTAATCTTCTTTCTTCAGTGCAGTGTGCCTACAGTCAATTGTGATAATCACAGATTATGTCCTACAGAAAAGCAAATTATTGGCAAAGGGTGAAAGTATAAGTTAGAATCAATGTGGAGGCTTGTACGACCATTCTACAGCATGTATTCTAGAGCTCCTAAAATACAAGGATTATGCTTTTATTCCATATAATTAAGTAGAAAAGTTAGGTCACGTAATTACTATTTGGAGAATGAATTGAATTTTAAAACACTACTGAAAGAATCTAGTAATATTATTCACTGTAATAATGTTGATTACATTGATAATATTAAGATTGGTAATAATGATTTTATTTTTGATGAAACAATATTAAAATCATTTTTCATTTACAATAATACAACTAAATTATATGTTTTTTTAAGTGCTGTAGGAATTCAGAGAGATATTTATCCTTTATTTCACCGTATTAGTTGGCATGACAGATTTGATGGAATGAAAATTTTTTTTGATGACCCAACTAGAGACATTATAAAATTTTCCCCTAGTTTTTATTTTGGTAATCCAGAAAAGAATTGTTTATCTTATATAAAAAACATCATAGAAAAATTAAAAGAGCACTACAATCTTAATAATGAGGATATAACTTTCATATCTTCATCAAATGGTGGCTTTGGATGTATATATTTATCTAATGAGCTTCATGGGGCAAAGTGTATTGCTCTTTGTCCTCAGTTGGACGTAAAACTTTTTTTAGATGAATCTCGGTTTAATATTTTTAAGGAAAAAACAGAAATTTTCAATAATGATGCCTTGCCAGATATTAAAGACCGGTTAAATCTATATAGAATAAGTAAAAATAACTCAACTAAATTTGTCATATTTAGTAATATTGCCTGTAATTCAGATAAGAAACAAATGGATGCATTTTGTGAATACATCAACTACAGTTATAAGTTGGGTTTGAATAAATTGAGTGAAAATTTCTACTTAATAATCGTTTCAATGGATAATATAGAACCCCATAACGTTCAGCCGGATGTGAATTTCTGTAGTTATCTCAGCAAGTATTTTTGGGAAGACTGTGAAGAAAGGAGAATTTCTAGTGTTAATTATTTCATTGACATGATGAATCAGACTAATGACTTGGATTTTAAAAATAAAGTTATATGTTCTATTCTTGCGTGTACTCCTGAGACTTCTAAAATTATTCTTAAAAGAAGGGAAGATGGAGTTGTAGATATTTTTTTCAATGAAAAGGTGTACTTAAGGGTAAATAACTTTAAAAACAAGGTGCGTCCTAGCATACGCATAAGTAAAACAACAAAAAGTTTAGATATGAGTAAAATATACACATATGTAAAAAATTCCAATTCATACATTGATGAAAATCATAATTGGGTTAATATTTTCAAGGATCCAATACCTGTGGATGAGTATCATGTTTGGTTTCAAGATATAACTAGCAATTTGGGTATTTTTCAAAATGGAAATTAGTTAACAGATAGGCTATAAGTAATAAAATTTTCAAAAATATATTGTACTGAGTATGTGATTACTTTTCTAATTAGTAAAAAAGCTTTTTCTTAACACGAAGAATCGTGGAAATTATAAACGATAGATGGCTAAAGGTATGTTAAACATTTGTTGAATAATGCTTCCCTAAAATATGAAAAACAAAGAGATTTTTAGGGCGTGTGAACCAAACTCTGTAAATTACATATAGCTAAAAATGTCAGAAAAATTCCTGAGATATAATTTAACTTATATAATCAGGAGTTTTGCATTATGGTTAAAGAAAAAAAGTCCGTCCACAGGATCCAGATGACTGAAGGGAAGCATCAGATTATCAAACAGCTTCTTCAGGAATATAATATCGAAACCGTAGCCGACATACAGGCTGCTCTTAGGGATCTTTTAGGCAGTACCATCAAAGATATGATGGAAGCTGAAATGGAGCAACATCACTGAATCTGTTTTAGATGCTGAAATATCTCAAATTCGCTGTGTAAATCAATATTTATGCATAAACTGTATCTTAAAGTTTCTGTCTGATTTATCTATGTGTTATAAAAGGTGCGTCGGTTTATAAGATAATTATATTCCGTGAATGTTTGCCGGATGTTTAAGGTTAACCCGGATGAGGTTCAGATTAGTATTAAATCATGAGGCACGGGCATGTGACCGCATGAAGAACATGTACGGGAACATTATGCCCATATAAGATATCAGACAGAGGAGAGCGGTATTTTGGCAGAAATTTATTTGGCGTTTTATAAAGGTACGGGGCCTTCTTTTTACGATCGTATGGTAGACGGAGCCATAAGGCTTTTTACCAAAGGTGAATACTCTCATGTTGAACTTGCGGTAAAGAAGGACGTAACCAGGGAAGACGGTTCCGTTGCCACGGTTTATGAGTGCTACAGTTCAAGTCCGCGTGACGGCGGTGTCCGCGTAAAGGAAATCAGCGTGGATAATCCTGAACAGTGGCTGCTCTGTAAGCTTAATTTTACCGATGAGGAAAAGATTAAGGCTTATTATGAAAAGACCAAAGGGAAGAAGTACGACTTACGCGGAGCTTTAGGTGTTGTTCTGGGATTCAGACAGAAAAAGAACAGATACTTCTGTTCCGAGTGGTGCTTTAACGCTCTTGAGGATTCCGAGGACGGATGGCGTTTCAGTCCTAATCATCTGGAAGCAGTATTCAGAAATGCGGATCTTTTTGCTGACATCAGCAACAGACATGATAATGTCTAGCTTATCGGTATCAGGACTCTGATAATCATCGTAAAGGATTCAGAAATTCAGGATTTATCTGCAGAGATTTATATTTCTGAATCCGTTTCCTGAGACCTCTATAATATAACTGATGCTTTCAGGTTCACTCTTAATCGTGACTTAAGCTAAAGGTTTCCGGGTTACCGTAATTGCTCCGAATCTCAGGTTTATTTCTGAAATACGGACTGCTTCATATTAATCAGACTGATAAAATTATAAAATGTCAGTAGGGTTATCTGTTTTTCCTTTTAAAGGGAAGACACGGAAAGTTTAATATTTCTTTTCGTGACGATCCGTTGCGAAAGGTCTGTCCTGACGGAGTTGCACAGTATCCGTAATGAGTTGAATCTCCGTTAAGTTATGGGTGTTTTGCCATGAAAAAAACATTTTTATCAGTCTTTACAGCCACGCTTCTGTCGGTTTTTGCTCTTTCAGGCTGCGGTTCAGAGGATATAAAAATAGGTACCGCCGGCGAAAACAGCAAGTATATGGAAGTCGGCAAGGTTATAAAAAGCAATCTTGAAAGAACCGGAGATTTCAAGGTGGCTGTTCTTTCTTCTGCCGGTTCGGCCGCCAATGTCCGCAACATAAACACCGGAGATATTCAGCTGGCTCTGGCTCAGAACGACGTCAGCAATGATGCGTACCATGCGGTAGGGGCCTTTAAGGGCGGTTTCCGTCTGGATGACTTTGCGGCAGTTGGAGCTCTGTATGCAGAAGCCTGTCATATAGTGGTAAGAGAGGAAAGCAATATCCATCATATCAACGAACTGCTCGGAAAGAAGGTGAGCATCGGCGAACTTCATTCAGGTACCGAACAGAATGCCAAGCAGATTCTGAGTGCCTATGGTATTGCCGGATACAATACCGAGTCCGTAAATCTCAATTATCAGACTGCAACAGAGAGTCTTAAAAACGGTGATATCGATGCCATGTTTGTGACTGCAGGCGTGGGCATGCCTTTACTGGTAAAGCTTGCGGAAGAAACACCAATCAGATTTTTATCAGTTGATGACCACGAAGCAGGGGAAGTTATAGATAACTACGGTTTTTATACCAAAACGGTCATTCCTCCAGGATCGTACAAAGGTCAGATTATGCCGGTTCAGACCGTGGGGATTAAAACACTGCTTATTGCAAGCCGCAGACTTTCATCTGACAGCGTTCAGAGTATTACCGAAAATCTGTTCAGGCACGCTACAACCTTCAGGGGGATTATTCCGGTAACTGAAGAACTTAATGAAAAAAATGCCGTTGACGGCGTTTCCATTCCGTTCCACAGCGGAGCTGCAAGGTATTACCGTACCAAGAACATCAGAGTGAGAACTGAATAATCAGTGTTCATTACAGTATGAACTGATGACCGGTTTTCAGCATTCTGATGCAGTCAAAAAGTAAAAACATCTGATTTATTTTCCGGATATAAGTCAGATGTTTTTTTTGTGTCTGAGGAAGATTGCTGTACTTAGTGGCAAAACATCCCGAATTGACAGGCTTTTACGAGAGCCGTTATCTGCAAAACCTTTCGAGTAAAGAATGAATCACCACTAATCATTGACAGGTGTTTATTATTTGTCTGTTTAAATAAAATGTTAAGCAGATGTTGTAAAAATGTGATTAATAGTGATTTTCTGAAAACGTTTTATGTGTATTATTCCCACCGTAGCAATAGACAAATCTATTCTATGACTTTATTGGTTAAGGACATTTATTTCCTTGGTCCTCAACTAAAGTTATTTTTGTCCAAGTTTGGCTCCCGATGCCGTATCGGGAGCTTTTTTTATTCTGTTTCAGTTACATCCTGTCTGCCGTAATCGATAACTGCCTTCATTAAGTCTTCTTATTCCCCGTATGTAATCAGTATTGAGTGTTTTTTAAACAAAATTATTCTGTTTCCGTTATTTTTTTAGCTATGTATGTTTCAAACTGTGAACTTGGCTAGGGTAAATTGATTTCAGTTCCCTATAATGTCCATATACTCCATTAAAGTATATGTGTTTTATGCACAGTTTTTTTCCGGGACGTCGGAATTTATTCAGAAAATGTATGTCCCGCAACGGTTAAAGCTAAGGTTATGATTTTTCAGAAAAAGGGCTCAAAAGCATTGATTATGGCAGTTTCTGCCGTGATGTCACTGATGTGTGCTGAAGTATTTTCAGCTGACGCAGAGCTTTTGGCATCTTCTGAAAATGAGACTTTATCATATGACGATAATTTGTCTGACGGCGTTCAGACAGTGACTGACGAGGTAATGGATACTGCCAGCGTCAGTACCTGTCACGGTTCCGTTATTCCGTCATACATTCCTGATACCGGATACAGGGATATCATGTCCTACAGTATTCCGGTAAAAATCAACGGTCTTCACAATCATAATCTTCTGGAATCTGAATCAAAAATACCGGTACCGCAGGGTGTATATACCGTATGCGTTGATTCTGACCATGATCTTAAGTGTGAAGGGGAAGTCACTGCAGGTGTTACCGATTCCCTGGGATACTATATTCTTGCATGGAGTGATATAACCGTTAATCCTGATGTTCTGGACAACGGTTACATAATCGCTTATTCAACCAGCGGTCTTACTGAAGAATTTTTCAGATACCCGGTTTCAGAACTGGGCTTCAGGTACAGCACGGAAGCAGAAATACAGTATGATTCACTGTATCTTAACAGTCTTTCAAATATTCAGACTCTTATAGGCCGACAGAATTTCAACAGAATTCTCGGTATGGTTTCATCTACAGATTTTTCTGTAATGAATCCTGAAGAGGATAACGTCTACCGTACCATTATGTATTCATTCGATGAATCAGGTCTTGGTTCAAGGGAAATCTACACCAAAGATAGCAACGATCTTTCCCTGATGGTAAATTCCGAGTACAACCGCGTGGCATCCAAGGTCAACGACCATGAGATGGACAATATCGTTTCACTGATAATCAGCAATATCGACGGTTCTGATTACTGATTAGCTTTCCTTTACTACCCCCGATGAATAAAAACGCTTGTGATGTCTTTTCAGACAGTCTGATTCGTGTTTTGTAAAACGAATTCTGCTAGTGCTCTTTTCATTGTCTTTGGAGTCCACCAAAAGTATGCTCTCGAGATATACAATACAGACAACCTGCCTCATGGAAAATGAGATATAGCCTGAATATGCTGATATCTTTATAACTGAGATACGTACGTCCAATGCTGACGGAATACGGGAGCGAAATTCGACAAAGAGTCGATGCCTCAATGTGTTATCAACCACTCAGACGATATGGAATATTCCGTATCAGTTATACTATATGTCCTGCAACCTGGATCATGTACTTCATAACAAGCAAAACTCTTCAGATGAAGAAAAGGAGAAAGATGCAGTGGCATTTGTGAGACGGTATAGACAGGATACTGATGGCTTTGTCAAATTCCTTGCAGAATCTGATTTCTCTGTGACTTCAGATTATGTTGATTCCTGGAACTATATCAAGCAGGAACTTAATTCCCTTGAACGTCACACGAATTTTGGTATTTGCTTAAAATCGGCAACCAAAGCTGTTTCTGACAAGGATACCTCCGCCAATGGAACAAAAGAATAGAATAAAAATCTTTTAACAGAAAATAAATTACTGTCACCAATGTTCAGTTTGCGCCTTCTAAACAGATTAATATTCTAATGTCGGAAATTTAAGCGTTTTGATCATGTTTTGAAGGATAATTCCGGACAGAACGTATGGAATGATAATCTGTCTCAAATTGTTGCGTGAATGACAGTCTTGATTTCTCCTTTGTGTAGTATAATTATCGCGGTTTTTGTACAGCAATATACTAAAGAATTTAGATTTCCGGTTAAATAGCGGTAAGCATACGACGGTCAGGTGTAAGTCGGTTTCTGACCCCTGTCGTATCATGTGACGCTGAATACAGACCGGTTTATGATGGAGAAGTCATGCTTTTCAATGTAAATGATTTTAGGCAGAAAATCAGGGATCTTCCTTTAACAGAAAATAAATTACTGTCACCAATGTTCAGAGACGATAATCTCACCAAACAGGGAAACAATATTATTGTTCTGCATGCCGGAGCTGATGATTCTGTTTCCTGTGACGTAATAACGCCTGAAGTCGCAGAAAAGGAATACCGTATCCGCATAAATTACCGTGGAAAGAATTCAGCCATCGTAATCTGGGATGATCTGTGTCTTAAGGCCTGTTCGGTTACCATGGGAGAGAACGGTCTTATTTATTTAGGCAGGTCCTTCAAGAGCAGACATTCAGTGAACATCAATCTGAGTAACCGAAACGGAACGATTTGCTTCGGTGATAACTGCAATGTTGGAAACATGAATGTATATGCAGGCGATGAAAAGAATCTGGAGGTTCTTGTCGGCGACAGATTTCTGTCTGCACTGAATCTCGAACTCAGGGCATCAGACGGACATACCATCTATGATCTGGATAATCCGGATGCTGCCATCAATAAGCCGGTATTTGGAATTCACGTGGCAAATCATGTATGGATAGGTATGAACGTTTTTGTGGGAAAAGACGTTATTATTCCTTCAGACTGCATTGTGGGTGCAGGCTCTCTCGTTACCAAAAAAAGATTCAAGCCTAACTGTGTAATAGCCGGAACTCCGGCTGCGGTTATCCGTGAAAACGTGAACTGGGATGAAAGAACCATCACCAGATTTGAACAGGAAAAGAAGAAGAAAAAATAATCCGTCAGCAGGTGTCAGACAGTTAAGCAATGCAGAGTAATCAGATGAGTATTATCCTTCTGATTCATTCCTGCATTTTTTATATTCGGTTTTACCGATCCGGTCATTCAGAAACTGCATGGAACAGAATGAAGCTTTCTGTTTTTCCTGCCAGGGTATATTGAGTACAGAAGGATTATATTGTCGAAATAATCACGACGGGGTTTAAAGCCTGTTAAGCTTCAGTTGCGACCAGGTGTTCATTAATCGAACCCGGTTCGCATGACTGGACGGTATAATGGTTGTATATCCAGTTTTTTGCCTCATCTCTGCTTATTTCACAGATTTCAATTTTTCTGGCAAGATTCTGCAGTTCGTCATCAGTTGCATGGATACTGCATCCGTTCATGATCATGGTGGTGGTAGCAGCGAGAATCGCTGTTTCCCTGTTGTTGTATACAAAGGGATGTTCCCTCAGGATACTGTAGAGAATCATGGCTGCAAGTCCGGTGTTATAGCCTGATGATTCATCTATGGAGTCGTAGTTCTGTACAATGTTTTCCAGTATGTTTCTGTCTCTTATTTCTATCTGCTCAGAGCCGCACAGGAATTTATTAAGTCCTATCAGCTCATCCACCGAAAGAAGCTTTTTCATTTTTCTCTCCTTTGACATCCGTCGCTGATATGATGCAGGCAGATGTCCTCTCCGTTTTTATTATTAACGCATACTCATAACGTATATCTGAACAGAAAACTCCGACATACGTGATACAGATATTTACGCGTGCTGCTTAATTATTATTATCATTACTACTGAACCGCATATCATCGAAATACGGAATCCTGCGGTTCTTAAAAATCATTCGTCCCTGCGGTTTTATAACCGGAACATGAAGGGTAGCCGGCCGTCAGTAATTTATTTTCTGGTAAGGTTCCTGTAAATACTGAAGTTCATGTCCATGGACATGACTATGGCTTTTATAATCTCAGGACTTTTCAGCTCATCAGGAATACCGACGATCATTTTCGGAAAATAATCCAGCCGGTGAATGTCTGATATCACTGAATCAATTTCGGCATCAGAAAGATGAAAACGTTTAAGGGTTGTAATGAACCCGTAAATCATTTCTTCAGTCATAATGTCCTGGTAGGTTACTACGCTCATGGTCCTCTCCAGATATATTATTCCGGTCTTACGACTGATAATATACGGAGCTTTCTAAACTACAGGGCTAAAGAAAACTCCTGAAACCATAGATTATTACCTTCCGGAAACAAGCCTGTAAGGATCGGACTACAGCCGTCATGACATGATTCTAATCATATGTAACGGTAAAATTCACGGATGACTTTTACTGAAGTTGTTCTGATGACTGATGAAACAGGCAGATGACACAGCTCCGGTTTTATGCATCATTCGATGAGTATTTCCGGAACCTGAGGTAAACATTCTATGGTTTTAAAAATCAACGGCGCTTATCCGGCTGATACGACTAGACAGATAACCGCAGTCCCGACTATGGAACCCCTGCATTAATTTATGACATCAATTGCAGAGCGATTCAAATGATTGTTTAATTAATCATTATTATTTAAGGCATTTGTCAAAAAATTTTAAGAAGTGTGATGTGAGGCAGGGTGGAATTTCCGGTGTTTTAACCGCATCTTTGAGGGATTTGTTCTGATTTGATAAAAAGGTAAAACATCTGAAGCCTCCACCGCATCCGTACCTGCAGACCTGAGCATATTTCTGATAATTCAGGAGGGCATTACGGCAGTAATTCTGCAGAAGTACACCGGCATGCCGTATTACTTTCCTGCAGGTGCTGAGAATACGGAAACGGCAGAAGTTTCAGGTATGTGTCCTCAGAAACGGTTGTTTTTTCAGTACGGATTCCTTTTTATGAAAAATTCTTCTCAAGATACTGACTGATGCCGAGTACTATTTCTTCTGGCTTTTTCATATGAATGTTGTGTCCGCATCCGCTGATTCCGGTTACGGTTATGGCGGGATTACGGGCTTCGGCAAGCTTTAAGGCGAGCTCTCTGTATTTTACGTCGTTTTCGCCGTAAAGATAGAGAAGCGGAAAGTTTGTATCCTTTATAAGACTGCCAAGGTAAGGCATTTTACCTGTGCTCAGTCCGGTAAGAGTTCTGGCCATTCTTTCTCCGATATTGCGTGAGCGCATCAGAATGAGTTTTTCCTTTTCCTCTTCATCAAGATCCGCAAAAACAGGCTGACCATACCATTCTGTAACCACATCCTTCATCGGACCTGAGGCAAACTTTTCAGCCCAGACTTTGTCGTTTCTGAATCTTTCTTTTCTCTCGGCCTTGTCCGCAATGCCGAAACAGGAGCTTTCAAGGATAAGTCCCTTTACCTTAACCTTCGGACGTTCAGCGGTAAGGGCATAATGGGTTGCTATTCTGCCACCCATGGAATATCCGTAAAGGATGCATTCCTTTACCTTCAGGCCTATAAGCTGTTCCTCCAGCCAGTCATTTACGCTGGTAAAATCCACCTCGGCATCACTGCATCCGGACCCCGGCAGGGATATGATCTGCGCGCCTATGGAGAATTTGTCTGCAAAGGTCAGAAATTCATGGGCGGTTCCCAGAAATCCGGGTAAAAAAACAATCTGTAGCATATTCTGTTATCCTTTTTGTTCCTCTGCAGAGCACTGATATTCAACTGATGACGACATGTAACGTCAGACAGGTGTTACTTTATTAAAGAATATTCAAAACGTCAAGAATGAAGTCCTGTATACATTATCTGCCGAATAAAAAACGAAAGGATAACTGAAACACAATGAAGCAGTTCGATCCTGAAATTCATAATATTTGCTGTTGTCACGAGTCATAACCAGTTCCTTCAAGGTTTATAAAAATCTGCTTATGCAGATGTTTTATTTCTGATTACCGGTCATTCAATAAATGTGTACTCATGTCTTCTGTAAAGTTGTGCAAAAAGGTAAAATAATTCGTGGTTAACAGAAATTTTTACTTTTTTCGCGTACGATTACAGCAAAAATGTCGGTTAATTTTATTTTTCACAATTGCCATGCTGTATTTTTATTTATGCAAACGTGCGAATATGTCGTCTGCGACACATTCTCAATCTGCCTGTGCCGTTAAACTACCGGCATGTATATTTAAAGAATAACTGTTAAGTGAGAAGCCATGAGTTCTGAAAACAATAATAAAGCTGATGTATCCGCTGCTGAGAGGAATCAGGATGAATCAGCAGGGGATAATTCTAAAGAAAACGCAAGTAATGAAGCTGTTTACGACCTCAGCATGACGGCTTACGATGATGAATCATCAGACAGCGGTTTTGTATTCCTCGATGATGCTTCCGAAGATAATGACGGGACTGAAATCAGATCAGCAGATGAAGATTCCGCAAGGCAGTGGTTTACCACGGATCAGCTTCATGACATTCAGGTGTTCATCAATGCCATGAACGGTCTTTTTAAACTGGTGGCCAACGCTGATTACACCGATCAGGTGAAATTCATCAGACAGAATATCTCCGTTCTGAGAACCATTGCCCATAACAGCACCGGACTTCTTGCCTATGACGAAAGGGAAACAGATGACGAAATCTATGCCTCAAGCCTGGTGATGAGATGGAGCTGCGGCATTCCTCTTGAAGAGGATCTTGCCGATAATTACGGTGAACTCGGAGTATGGAACTATATTCCGGAATAGGTTGCGTTTTCAGTTCCCGTCACCGTCACAATTGCCTGTTACTTCTCCCTCGTAAAGAAATATCTCAACCCCGGCAGAATACGGAACAGTCAGCTCTCAGGGATGATTAAAGGCTTTATTCCAGATTCAGGCAAAACAAAGGGATATGAGTTTTAAACTCATATCCCTGTTTTTCGGTAATGCGGTCTGAATTGCCGTATTTCTATTCAGCAGTCTTTAACCGGTGTTATCGGCTGCTGATTTCTCTGTCTTTACGCACCACCTGAGTACCCGCTGCCGGATTCACACGGTTCTTTTTCTCTCTGCGGTTATCCATGAGAAGATACAGGTTGGCAAGAATGGTTCCGGAGACGGAGTGCCATACGCATGATACTGCTGAGGCTATTGCGGCTTCAGGCACCATAGGGAAGAACTTGGTGCTGAGTCCGGTGGCAAGCCCCGCGTTCTGTACACCGACTTCAATTGAAAGAGTACGTCTTTTGGCAACACTCATTCTGTTGAGCATTGCTGCAAGATATCCCAGTACGTATCCTACGGCGTTATGCAGGAAGATACAGGCGAAGATAATAAGGCCTGATTCCAGGAATTTTTCACCGTGAACCGCGATAACTCCGCCGACGATGAAAGAGAAGGCGATAACCGCAACTCCGGGCATAAGTTTGACTGTTTCCTGAAAGAGCCTTTTTTTGCCGAAGGCAATGTTGGAAAGAGAGCCGAGACCTACCGGAATAATGGTCACCATAATAAGGAAGTTAACCATTGACCAGGGATCCATGCTGACGTCTTTACTGAGCAGCAGGGTGATAAGCAGCGGAGTCATTACCGGAGCCAGCAGGGTGGATACGGTGGTCATGCCGACGGAATAGGCCACGTCACCGCGGCAGAGATAACTCATGATGTTGGAAGATACACCGCCGGGACAGCTTCCCACCAGAATAAGCCCCAGTGTGAGACCGTCAGACAGATTGAAGAGTTTTGCAATCGCAAAGGCGGTAAGAGGCATAATGGTAAACTGAGCCACGGCACCGATACAGATATCAAAAGGGTGTTTTGCCAGGATTTTGTAATCCTCAGCCTTGAGGCTTACACCCATTGCCAGCATGATTACGGCCAGCACGATAATCTGTTTGTAGCCTGATACCCAGGTAAAAAGGGAGGGAATGAAATAAGCCAGTACACCTGCACCGATAACAAATACTGCGGTATATCTGGCAAGAACAGCACTTATAAGGCTTAATATACCCAATAATCTCATAAAAGCTCCAGTTTATTCGTTTATTCCGGCACTGTCTGCTGATAGGGGGCGCGGATAAACGATAAAGATGTGTTAAATACGTTTGCCTACTATTTTAAAGCTTTTAATGAGACATTCAATTAAAAGTTTCACAATTCTACGGACTATACCTCTAATTTTCAGTGTTTTGTGAAACTATAACCTTTCTTGGTCTCCCCCTCGGTCTACGAGGTGTTGTTTCGGACTGTTCTTTTACCTTGGGCTTTCTTCCTCTTTTCTTTGGTTCAGGTTTTGCTGCAGGAACTGAAAGTCCCAATTTTTCTAATGTTTCCATCACTGTATTGAGGGTGTGAACCCAGTATCCGTCATCTGATGATGCCGGTACATTTAAAGGCGCATCAGTCATTCTCCATGCGGATGACAGATCATCCATCATTTCGCCGTAT